>NZ_JBANFL010000015.1:0-140336 GCF_037154135.1 Sphingobium aquiterrae | reverse complement strand
GCCTATGCCATCTTCGCCAGCATCTCCGAAATCGGCACGAAGGCAAAGGCGACCGAACTGTCCGCAATGCCATAGGGCATGAAGATCTGGTCCCCATGACGCATCGCCCCGCAGGTATAGACCACGTTGGGCACATAGCCTTCCCGGTTGTCCTCCGACGCAGCCAGAACCGGCGCATGACTCCGCGCAAGCACCTTCGTGGGATCATCCTTGGCTAGCAACACCGCCCCGATCGCATATTTGCGCATCGCACCCACCCCATGGGTCAGCAGCAACCAGCCCTCGTCTATCTCTATCGGCGCCCCGCAATTGCCGATCTGCACCAGTTCCCAAGGGTAGCAGGGGGTCAGGAAGCGCTCGCCCTCATCCCAGTGGGTGAGCCTGTCCGACGTGATGAGATACAGATTCTCGCCATCCTGACGGCCGATCATCATGTAGCAGCCGTTCACCTTGCGCGGGAACAGCGCCATGCCCTTGTTGCGCGCAGCGCTGCCGGTCATGGGCACGAGATCGAACTGGCGGAAATCCCGGGTCCGCATCATCTCCGACTGGATCTGACGGCCATTATAGGCGGTGTAGGTGCCCAGCCATTCCGCGACACCATCGTCATGCACGAACTTGACGAGGCGCAGATCCTCCAGCCCATTGGCCTGCGCGGCGGTGATCGGGAAGATCACGGTGCCCGACAGCGTGCTGTCTTCATGGCGGAAGATGGAGACGGGGCCGTCCTGCGCCTTGTCCTCCGCCCCGTGCGCGTCGGCGGCGGTGGCAAAGGGCGGCTCGGGCGCCAGATCGAGCCGGCCGGCCGAGATGATGCCCTCGCGAAAGGCGATGGAGCTGATATGCCCTTCGCCCACCGCCCGCAGCGACAGCACGATGCGGCAGGAATCGGGCCTGATGCCGGTCTGGTCCGGATGCGGCACGACACTGGGGTTCATCAGCGCCGCCGCCGCATAGCTGTATTCATGGCAGAAATAGGCGCCGATCAGGTGCTGGCGCGCCACGCTCAACGCCGCGCGATCAAGGCCCAGCAATGTCGCGATCTCCTCGAACCGGGTGGCGAAGATGCGTTGCGTCTGCCAGTGCCGCCGTTCAAAGTCGCGCAGCACATCGGCAAGCTGCTGCTCCACCTGCGCCTCGTCCATCGCCAGCACGGCTTCGGCAATGCGCTGGGTGCGGCTGGGCGAACTGCCGTTCGCCTGCCACCCCAGATGGAAAGGACGGACCACCACGCGGGCGGGATTGGCCGTCAGGTGCAGCGGCAGCGCTTCCAGTTCCGACAAGGACAGTTTCCCGTGCGGTGTAAAGGTCAGGCCGTCACCTGTTCGATATCGGCCATGCCCTCCTTTGGCACGTTTGCCCCCTCTCCGAAAAGCCTGTTCATCGCGCAGGATGCCAGTTGCAGCGCAAGCAGCGATTCCGCGCCCTGGTTGCGATTGACGCCCGTGGGGGTCAGGCCGTCGTAGCAACCGCCGTCCGCCGGCGTCGCCAGCATCAGCGAAAGATCGTTCTGGCCCAGGAACCAGCGATAGGCGTTCTCCGCGACATCCAGCCATTGATGCTCGCCACCGATCATGAAGGCGGTGGCCGCGGCGTCGATCATCGCCTGTGCCTCCAGCGGCTGCTGGTCGAAGGGCAACGGCCGGCTGCGGTCGCGCCCGAAGCTCTCCGTGCCGACGGCGCGGAAATGGCCTTCGGGCGCGCGCTGTTGCCGCACGATCCATTCCAGCGTCGCAAAGCCACAATCCAGCATGTCCGCATCGCCCAGATGATGGCCGGCAAGCAGCAGGGCCTGGGGCAGGCGGGCATTGTCATAGGCGAGCACGGCTTCGAACCAGGCCCAGTCCGGTCGGCGGGCACGATCCACCAGCGCCAGCAGTTGCGGGCCAAATCCCTCGACGATGTCACGGGCTAGCCTGTGCGCGGGATCGGCATCCAGCACCGCCGCCGCGCCCAGGATCATGAATGCCTGGGTGCGGGGCGAATGCGTGCCCCGGCAATGGTCGGCGGTGCGATCGAACATCGCCATGGCCCAAGCGCGATGCTTTTCCATCCGGGCATCGCGCACCGTTACGCCCAGCGCCCAGATGGCGCGGCCGCCGCTGTCCTCCGACCCTTCATCCTCGCACCAGCTGCGGTCGAAGGCCATGAAGTTGCGAAACCTGCCGCGATCCGCGTTCCAGGCATGCTGGACAAAGCTGGCATAGGTGGTCGTCCACTGATCGCGCAGCTCGGGATCGAGATCGGCGATCTGCGTCATCAGGATCAGCGCGCGGGCATTGTCGTCGATGCAATAGCCATGGTTGCGGTCGGGGATGGACAGGATGCTGTGCTGGAGCATGCCGGTGGAATCGCTCATCCGCAGGATGGCCGCGACATCGGGCTTCAACAGCGCATAGCTGCGGCGCGGCACCAGCCGGGCCGGCTGGGCCACGCGGGCGCGGCGCAGCAGCCGGTGGACATTGCGGGCCAGTTCGCTCCAGATCATCCCGCGGCCCAGAACATAGGCGCGCTCCGCATAGCCCCCGCGCATTTCGGGATCGTCCAGCAGCGCGCAGATCGCGTCGCCCAGCGCCTTCTCGTCGCCAAAGGGCACGAGCATCCCGACATCGTCGGCCAGGATTTCCGTTGCCTGCACATAGGGGGTGGAAACCACCGGCTTGCCCATGCCGATGGCATAGCTGAGCGTGCCGGACGTGATCTGGGCGGGGTTCAGATAGGGCGTGACATAGATGTCGGCGGCCTGGAGCCGGTCGATCAGGCTTTCCTGCTCCACATAGCGGTCGATGAAAGCCACATTGCGTTCGACGCCGAGCGCGGCGGCCAGCGCCATCAACTCTTCACGCAGTTTCTCGCCGCCCTGCTCACGCACGATATTGGGGTGGGTCGCGCCCAGCACGACATACAGCGCATCGGGATGGCGCGCGGCGACCTGCGGCATCGCCGCGATCATGCGGTCGATCCCCTTGTCGGGGGCGAGCAGGCCGAATGTCAGGATGACCTTGCGCCCTTCCCAATCGAACAGGGGCTTCATGACAGCGGGGGCGACGAACGGGCGGTCGGGCACGCCATGGGGGATGACGCTGATCTTCGCATCGGGCACGCCATAGGTCTGGCGCAGGATGTCCCTGCCGCGCTCCGCCATCACCATGATGCGGCTGGAGCGCGCGATCAACGCCTCCGCTACGCGCCGCTCGTCGGGGCCGGGCCGTTCCAGCAGCGTGTGGAAGGTGCTGACCAGCGGCAGGCGGGTGCGCGCCAGCAGGCCCAGGATCATGTCGCCGGCCGGGCCGCCGAAAATGCCGAATTCATGCTGCAGCCAGATCGCCTCGGCGCCGCTTTCCTCGATGCGGCGGGCCGCTTCGGCATAGGCGATGGGATCATGCTGGGCGACGGGCATGACATCGTCGGGATAGGCGACCGGCCCGACCCCGTCGTCCATGGCATAATGATCGATCCTGAGGTCGGGGAAGGCCCCCGCCAGCGCCTCGCGGCAATGGGTGGTGAAGGTCGCGATGCCGCAGCGGCGGGGCATGCTGTTGCCGATCAGCGCGATGTGCCTGAGGCCGAAGGCGGGTTCAAGGTCCGAATGCAATGCTTTCATGCGTCGACTTTCCAGTTAAGGGAGCCGTCAAATCCGGAACAGGATGAACGGATATTCAGAAGAACATGCGTGGCAATCAAAAGTTTCCGCCAGACGTTCCGGCCAAAACTTTTGGCATGTGCGGAACGAACGCATGATCTTGTCGCAAAACAGCCAGGAATTGCTGCAAGTCAGCCGTCTTGTAGGCTGTCCTTGGCAATATGCGTCACCCTGCATACCACATCCGCTTCGCCCGACGCGACAATATAACGGTCGCCTGCATCGATGATGCCGGTCGTGAAGACGATGTCGTGCAGGTACATCCGTTCGGCGAGCGGTTCGGTCAGGTGCGGGGCGGGGGCGATCAGCGGGCGATGGCCGGTGGCGATCATGCGGGTCGGGTCGTCCGCGTCCATCAGTGACCAGTAGGTGCGATAGGTGCCGACACTGCCATTGGGTTCCACCCCGTGCCACAGGCTCAGCCAGCCGCCTTCGGTCAGGATCGGCGGGGCGCCGCCGCCTATGCGGGCGGTGTCGCGCGCATCGGCATGGGGGCGGATGCCGGGGCGGCGATGCGGCTTCCAGTGCAGCGCATCAGGGGATGTCGCCAGGTTGATCGATGGCCCGGCGCGCCACGGGCTGCCGGGCGGATAGGCGAAATACAGGTCGCCCAGCGGCCGGGTCTGCGCCCAATATTGCCCCGCGATCAGCCCTTCGAAGATCAGCATGTCCTTGTTCTGGTGATCGAGCACGATGTCCTCGAACGTCCAGTCGAGACCGTTGGCGGAACTGTAGAGCGTGGTCGATTGCCGTTCCGGGCTGATCGAGCAGGTCGTCATCAGCCAGCGTTCCCCGACCCGGCTGATGCGGGGGTCTTCGATCCCATAGCATTGGAAGCTGAACCGGGGGGCGATGGCGCGGTCATAGTGGAAGGCGACGGGTTCCAGCCCGTCCGGCGACATCTCCACCGGCAGCAGCCATGACAGCGATGTGAGCGCGATGGTGCGCCAGTCCATGCCGGAGTCTGTGCCGGTGAGGCGGAAGACGCGCGGATCGCTGATGTCCACCCGGTCGAGCGGCCATGCGTCGAGCCCGTAGCGGCCGGTGCCTTCGTCCCAGCGGATCGCATGGACATGGCCGTCGAAGACCGGCTGGCGCAGCGCCTCGGCAATGCGGACCATCAGCAGGATGTTGCCGCCCGGCAGCCGGGTCATGCCGGGGTTGAAGGCACCCAGCACATAGGTTTGCGCGCCAAGGCCGGCGAGGGGCGATCGCGAAAGGTCGATATCCTCGGGCGTGATGACCAGCCGGTCGATCAGATGGGGCAAGCGCTGCTCCTGCACTGGAGGGCGTGGGCCGTCACAACAGGTCCGGCAATCTCTGGTTCGCCCTGCCCCAGCCGCGCAGCGCGGGGGAGGATGCGCGTTCCAGCAGCAGGTCCGCATGCTTCAGGGTGAAGGCGCCGGCGCTGTCGATCTTGTCCAGCTCGTCCCATGTCGCGGGCACGGCCACCGGCGCGCCGGGCCGCGCGCGCACGACATAGGGGAGGACGGCGGTCGCCCCGCGCTGGTTGCGCAGCCAGTCGATGAAGATGCGGCCCTTGCGCTTCGCCTTGCTCATCGTCGCGGTGAAATGGTCGGGTTCGGCCTGCGCCAGCATGCGGGAAAAACGCTCGGCGAAATCCCGGACGGCGGGCCATTCCGCCTTCGGTTCCAGCGGCGCGACGACATGCACGCCCTTGCCCCCCGTGAGCATCGGGAAGCTGACCAGGCCGATCTCCCCCAGCATCCCACGCAACTGCCGGGCGGCCTTGGTCACGACGCCGAAGCCCAGCCCCTCGTCCGGGTCGAGATCGAAGACCAGCCGGTCGGGCTTCTCCACATCCTCCACCCGCGCGCCCCAGCCGTGGAACTCGATCGTCCCCATCTGCACGCAGGCGAGCAGGCCGTCGATATCCTCGACATAGAGATAATCCGCGATGTCGCCGTCCTTCTCCCTGATCGGCACATGCTTCACGGCGGCGCCGAAATGGCCATCGTCATGCTTCTGGAAAAAACACTGTTCGGCGCTGCCCAGCGGACAGCGGACCAGGCTGATCGGGCGATGGCCTATCCATGGCAGCATGATGCCGCCGACCGCCTCATAATAGTCGGCGAGCTGCCCCTTGGTGATCCTCGCTTCGGGGAAGATCAGCCGGTCGCGGCTGGAAATGCGGATGTCGCTGTGATGCTCGGCTGCGGGCATGGCCTTCTCCTGCGTCACTGTGCGGCTTCATCGTGCCGGCTTTCCCGCCCTTGCCCGGGGCCAGGGCAGCGGACGCGGCACAGGATGCCACTGGTGGCCGGTTCCGTACAGGCGATTGTGGCGGCCACGCTTGCCTCGGCATGAGGGGCTTCATCGCCCGGGACAATGCGCGACGAGGGGCCGGGGTTCCGGCCGCGCACACACAATCACATGCAATGGCGCCGGCAGGGATATGCGCGTCCAGCAGGATCGGCCCCGGAGCGTTTTCACATGGGATGAAAATGCCCTAGCTCGACCGGGTCAGGTCGGTCATCGGCTCGGCCATTTCATGCGGGCCGGGCGCGCGGGTGAAGGGCAGCGATCCGGTCTGGCGCTCGATCCTGCGGTGGACCACAGGCTCGGTGCCTTCGACCCGCAGGGCTCTCAGCGTATCGCTGTTCGTCATGTCGGCCTTTGTCCGGCGCGCATTGTGCCGCACATAGTCGAGCCAGGTGGCGACATGATAGCGCTCGATCCACAGTTCCGGTTCGGCCAGGTCGCGCATCAGGCTCCAGCCATGGGCGCCGTCGCGCAGGCGGATGCGGCGGCGCTCGCTCATCGCGGCGAGGAAGGGCACGATATTGGGCTGGGGAATGCGATGCTCGATCGTGATGATGATCGGGCCGCTGCGCGGTTCCACCGGCACGGCGGTTTCAGGCTCCTGCCACTGGTCCATCGGGTCCAGATCCGCATCGCTGATCCGTTGCAGCGGCAGGATGAGGCCGGCCAGCACGCTCACCAGCTGCAGCGCGGCGGCGGCGCGCAAGGCGGTCACGATGCCCTCGTTTTCGGCGATGACGCCGAAGAGCCAGCTGCCCATGGCGATGCCGCCAAAGGCCGACATCTGATACAGCGCCAGCGCGCGCGCGACGACCCAGCGCGGCGAGGCCATCTGCACGCTGACGTTGAAGGTCGAGAGGGACAATACCCAGCCGGCGCCCGCCAGCGCGAGCGCGGGCAGGGCGATGGCGATATGGCCCGTCGCCGATGTGATGAGCGCGCCCAGCGCCAGCGCCACGGCCGCGATCCTGACGATCCCTTCCGTCGCCAGCTGGCGGCGCAATCGGCCGCTGACCAGCGCGCCGCCGACCGCGCCCATGCCGAAGCTGCCCAGCAGCATGCCATAGGTCAGCGGCCCGCCCGCGATGAGGTTGCGCGCGATGAGCGGCATCAGCGCGGGCACGGCGCTGGCGGCGAGGCCGAACAGCGCGGCGCGGATCAGGACCGTGCGGATATGGGGCGAGCGCGCGACATAGCCGATGCCCGCCGCCATCGCGACCCCCAGCCGCTCCCGCGGGAGCAGGCGGGGCGGCAGGTCGGGCCGCCAGCGGAACAGCACCGCGATCAGCCCGACATAGCTGACCGCGTTGACCAGGAATGCCGCCGCCGCGCCCGCCGCCGCCACGATGACGCCGCCGATCGCCGGGCCGGCGCTGCGGGCGATGTTGAAGCCCATGCTGTTCATGGCAATCGCACCGGGCAGGGTGGGGCGCGGCACCATTTCGCCCACCGACGCCTGCCATGCCGGGCCGTTGATCGCGGTGCCGCAGCCGATGAGGAAGGTGAAGATCAGCAGCGACCATGGCGTCAGCAGGCCCAGCCAAGCGCCCGCGGCGAGGACGACCGACACGACCAGCATGAAACTCTGCGCGACCAGCATCACCATGCGCCGGTCCAGATTGTCGGCGACCGCCCCCGCCCAGAGCGAGAACAGCATGATCGGCAGGCTGGTGGATGCCTGCACCAGCGCGATCATCTGGGGCGAGGATGCGAGCGAGGTCATCATCCAGGACGCGCCGACCGACTGGATGAGGCCGCCGAAGTTGGAGGCCATGCTGGCAATCCAGATGGCGCGGAAAATGGGGATGGCAAAGGGTGATGGAGCGGCGGCGCCGGGCTTTAACGGAATATCCATGCCGTCCTAATGCCGGAAGGATGGCCCGGTGCCAAACCCCTGTAAAAAAATGTCCGGTGGCCTTGCGGCGGATCGCCGGGGCATCGGCCGTCGCGCGATTCCGTCGGGCTGTCGGCGAACCGGGCCGGCGCGGGAAACCCGCCGCCGCATCCCGCGTTGCCGTCGTTGAAAGGAGAAGTGCCATGCCACGAGGCGACAAGAGCCGCTATACCGACAAGCAGAAGCGCAAGGCCGAACATATCGCTTTGGGTTATGAAAGCCGCGGCGTGCCGAAGAAGGTAGCGCAGGCGCATGCCTGGGCGACGGTGAACAGGGAATCGGGCGGCGGCAACCTGTCCGGCGCCGGTCGCGGCAGGCCCGACACGCATGAATCCGCCGCACGCGGGGGACGGGCGCGCACATCGGGTTCGGCCGAACAGCGATCGGCCGCCGCGCGCAAGGGCTGGGTGACACGCCGCAGGCATACGGGCGGGTGAACGGCCCGATCCGCACATGGGCAATCCGCCCGGGATCGTAAACCGCTACGACGCAGATGCGACGCTCGCCGCCGGCACCCTCTCCCCGGCATTGGCCGGTGGAGAGGATGCCGTGCGGCCCGTTGCGCGCCCTGCGGCCTTCGTCGAACGATCAGAGGGAGAAGCGGGCCGTGACGCGCAGGTCACGTCCGGGAAGCGGCGCATAGTCCTTCAGGAAGCTCACATGGCGGCGTGCGGCGACGTCGAAGATGTTGTTCGCCGCAAAGGTGATGCTGGTGCCCGGATTATCCTTGAACGGTTTCACCACCAGCGATGCGTTGACCAGCGTGAAGCCGGGCGTGTCGGTTTCGGTGGCGGCGATCCGATCCGGCGCGAAGCTGTGCTCTGTTTCGAAGCGTGCGGTCAGCCGGTCGCCCGCCAGCTCCAGGCCGCCCAGCAGGCGCATCGGCGGGATGCGCGGCGCCGGGCCGGAATCCAGGATGGTCGCATGCACATAATCCGCAACGCCGTTCACATTCAGGGCATAGGCGCCCAGCTGCGCCAGCTTGAGCGTGCCTTCCGCCTCGAACCCGTAATAGCGGGCGTCGGCCTGCGAATAGGCATAACAGGGGAATTCCAGGTCCGCGCCGCCATTCACCGCCTGACAGGCGCTGTCGGGGGCCAGCGCGTCATAGATATAGCCGCTGAACCAGTTGTGATAGGCGGAGAAGGACAGGGTGTAGCCCGTGCCCTGGCCGCGCAGCGTGCCTTCGATGCCCCAGCTCTTTTCCTTGCCGAAGGTCGGGTCGCCGACCTCGAAAGCCTGCGTGCCGGCATGATTGCCGCGGGCGTACAGCTCTTCGGCGGACGGCGCGCGTTCGGTGCGCGACAGGTTGAAGCCCACGCGCCAGCCCGGCGCGATCTGATGGCTGGCCCCGAGCGAACCGGACAAGGTGTCGAAGCTGCGGCTGAACGCGGGGTTGAACAGCGTTTCATCGGCCTCGGCGTCGACATCGCTATGCTCGAAACGGGCGCCGGCCTCCAGCCTTGTGTCGCCAAGGTCGAGCGACTGCAGCGTGAAGATGCCGAATTGCTGCGTGTGGTTCTTGGGCAGGAATTTCTCGTCGCCCACGACATGGAAATCGCGGATGAACATCTGGCCGCCGATCGCGCCGTCCCAGCCGCCATGGCGCTTCTGGATCAGTTCTAGGCGCGATTCGATCGACTGGTTGTAGAAGGTGGTGCCGACCGCGCCCGTATCCTCGATTTCCGCATGCTGATAGTCGGCCCAGCCGGCGCGCAGGCGCACCGAATCGAAGATGGTGCCGCCGGTGGGCACTTCGGCGCGCATGTCGGCGCGGGTCTGCTTCATGTGCAGGCGCACCTGTTCGGCCTCTTCGCCCGGCTCCACCGCATAGCGGATGGGGACGCCATAGAAATTGTCGGTGTGGCTGACGGAAAAACCCATATTGCCGCCGCCCACGATGATCGCGGCGCCGCCCGCGACCTCCCAGTTCTTGGCCGCGCTGTTGGGCAGCTTGCCCTTGAGGTTGGCAAGCGCCTCGATCTCGGGATCGCCGCTGGCCGCCGCCTGCGCGCGCAGGGCCGGGGTCAGGATATAGGTGCCGGTGTCGAGATCGTCGGTCTTCATCCAGCTGCCGTCGACATGCAGCACGATGTTCTCGCCGACCGGCGCCTCGATCTTGCCCGATGCCGTGCGTTCCTGCGCAGCGCTGCCATAGCCGACAATGCCTTCGACATGGATGGGCTCGTCGGGCACGCGGCGGGGGATGCGGCTGTCGATCACGTTGACGACGCCGCCGATCGCGGAGGAGCCGTAGAGCAGGGCCGCCGGGCCGCGCATCACCTCGATCCGTTGCGCCGTCAGCGGATTGATGGCGACGGCATGGTCGACCGAGGTGTTGGACACGTCGAAGCTGCCGATGCCGTCGGTCAGGATGCGCACGCGCTCGCCCTGGAAGCCGCGCAGCACGGGGCGCGAGGCATTGGGGCCGAAGGAGGTGGTGGAGACGCCCGGCTGGTGCGCCAGCGTGTCGCCGATGGTGGGGCGCAGATCGCGGGTCAGCGCGTCGCCGGTAAGGACGGATGTGCCCGACAGGATGTCGCCCTGCCGCCGGGGGATGAGGGCGGTAACGACAATGTCGGACTGCTGGGGCTCATGATAGCTCTGGTCGTCGCCGGTCGCATCGGCAGCAAAAGCGGGGGCGGCGGACAGGAATGCAAGACAGGCGGAGCTGGCGAGCAGCGCGGGTCGGATCATGGATCAAGGCCTCGTGGAATGGGGATGTGCGGGGCTACCCCTAGTGGAGATGATACAGTATATCAACTCATTCAAACATTAAATTACCGCAATGCAGCGTGCATATGCCCAAGATGAACGAAATGGCCGGCATTTCCCGCCATTTATGGCGCATGCTCAGCGGAAAAGATATTCCGCAAGTGCGGCCACGACGGGATCGTCGCGCACCTCCGGGCGCACGGCCTGGCGCACTTCGATGGGCGGCAGGGGCGTGGCGACGGGCAGGCGGCGGATGCCGGACATGCGGCCGAAATCGCGCGCCAGCGATCCGAAGGTGGCGAAATAGCCGGCCCCTTCGCGCACGGCCATCATCACATCGTACAGATTGTCGCTTTCCAGCGCCGGATCGGCAACGGAGACTCCGGCCATCGCCAGGGCGCGGTCGGTGATCTGGCGCAGGGCGTTGGCCGGGTGCAGCAGCACGGGGGCGACGGCGGACAGGTCGTCGGCCTGCACAAGGTCCATGTCCGCCAGCAGATGGTCGACACCGATATAGAGCGACAGCTGCTCGCTCCAGCCATAGCGGGACTGGAGCGTGTCGGACTCCCCCAAGGCATAGAAATAGGCAATGTCGACGCGGCCGTCCGCCAGCATCGGCGCGATCTGGGCGGTCGTGAACGCGCCCAGTTCCAGCGCGATGGCGACATCGCTGTTGGTCTGCTCGAAGGCGTCGAGCGCATCCTGGAAGTGGCCGAAGATGGCGGGATGCGCGGCAATCGTCACCTGCTGGCGGTGGTGCGGTGCGGACGGTTCGGGCGCTGATGGCGTGGGTGCTGGCGGCCCGGATACGGGCGACTCGAATGCTTCGGAGGTGAGGGCCGAAATCCCTGCATCGGCAGGGCGCGGCTCGTCCTCCAGGGTTTCTCGCAGGGCAGAAAACCGCAGCGGGCGGGCAGGGGCGACGTCCCGGCCTTCGGCAAACAGGCCGTGCGCTAGGGCCTCTTCATCCGATGCATGGATGCTGTCTGCCCGTGGAAATGCATCGCGTGCCGGGTCTGGCGACCATGGTTCCTCAAGGGGCGTAGCGATCCGCTGGACGGGCGGGCCTTCCTGCGTCCGTGTCGCCGATGGGGTCGTCCCGTCGTCGCCGGGGGCATGCACCTCGCCCCACCGATCGATATCGGTGGCCGAGAGCAGCTGCATCGCTTCCACCATCCGGTGCCCGGCCGTCGTCAGGCGGATGTCGTCCCCGCTCATGTCGAACAGGCGATGGCCCAGGCGCTGTTCCAGCACGCGCATGTCCTGCAGGATCGTCTGGGGGCTGAGTCCCTGGTCGCTGGCGCAGCGCACGATGCTGCCGCTCGCGACCATCTGCGCGAAAATGTCCAGTTGGCGCAGCGTCGGCGTGGTCATGGCCGGGAGGATAGGGGAAAAGCGATGGAGCGTTAAGCGCTTTGTCCGGCAAACGCCCGCCAGATGCCCGCCAGATATGTCCGGATGGGATATGCGGCCGACGATCCGCCCGCGGATATGCCCTCAGCCGAGATCCGGGGTGCTGAAACGCCGGCTCCACGCCCGCGCCTCGATCTCTATCTCGCGGAGCAGCAGGCGTGCGGCGGGGACGGCCGGGCGGGCGCTCAATCTCCAGCCTTTGGTGACGTTCGCCGCGGCCTTCCCGAGCGGTTTTACCCAAGCGGTTTTGAATGCAGGGCCGCGCCGGCTTGAAGGGGGAGTGGCGATCACAGGATATGCTTTTTTCGCCCTCCCCGCCGCACAATGTTCAATGGGTGCGCTGCGGTGGCGCGAAATCCATGCCGCAGGATAAAATCCCCTATTATACATGGTGATGGGATTTTTCCGTGCCTACTGGACAAGCCCCGTACATCACTTAGCGTACGGATCAGGGCACGCGGCGCAATCCAGAAGACCGTGCAATGCCCGACGTCACGATGTTCGACAGGCCCACAGGCCGGTTATGTCGCGGCGCTCGCCACATCTGCTTTCTTTCTTGATCGTTCCAAGGGGCCTCGATGATACGCAAAACCTCCATCGCAATCCTGCTCGCCTGCACCTCGGTCAGCGCCTGGGCGGAAAATTCGAAACCGCAGCCCCTGCCCATGGGCGAGGCGATCCCGGTTTCGCGCGACACCCCCTATCCGGGCACGATCAAGATCCAGATCGACGCGACCGACGTCCAGCGCGGCATCTTCACCGTGCATGAGACCATTCCCGTCGACAAGGACGGACGGATGACCCTGATGCTCCCCAAATGGGTGCCCGGCGGCCATTCCCCGGGCGGCCAGATCGACAAGCTCGCCAGTCTGCGTTTTTCGTCCGGCGGCAAGCCGCTCGCCTGGTCCCGCGATCCGCAGGAGGTCTTCGCCTTTCATGTCGATGTGCCCAGGGGCGCGAAGACGGTGGATGTCGACCTGCAATATCTGTCCGCAACGGCGTCCAACCAGGGCGGCATCGTGACCTCCCCGGCGATGCTTCGGCTGCAGTGGAATGCCATGAGCCTGTATCCGGCCGGTTACTTCATCCGGCAGATCCCGGTCGACGCGGTCGTCACCTATCCGCAGGGATGGACGGCCTATTCCGGTCTGCCGTCAAAGAGGGTCGGCGCGAGCTATGTCTATGACACGACCAACTACGAGGTGCTGGCCGATTCCCCCGCGCTGGCCGGGCGCTACGCCAAGCAGTGGCCGCTGTCGGATCGTGTCTTCCTGGATGTCGTGGCGGACACGCCGGACCAGCTGGAGGCCAAGCCGGAGCAGATCGAGGCGCACAAGCGCCTGGTCGATCAGGCCGTGAAGAATTTCGGCGCGCAGCATTACGACAATTATCATTTCCTCCTGTCGATCTCGTCGGTGATGGGCGGGATCGGCCTGGAGCATCACCGCAGTTCGGAGGATGGCGTCAAGCCGGGCTATTTCACCGAATGGGATGACAGCACGCCGTCGCGCAACCTGTTGCCGCACGAATATTCGCATAGCTGGGACGGCAAGTTCCGTCGCGGCGCGGACCTGTGGACCCCCGATTTCCACACGCCCATGCGCGATTCCCTGCTGTGGGTCTATGAAGGACAGACCCAGTTCTGGGGCTATGTGCTGCAGGCACGGTCGGGCCTCGTCTCCAAGCAGGATACGCTCGATCAATATGCGATGATCGCGGCGAGCTATGACACCGCGCCGGGCCGGCAGTGGCGCCCGCTGATCGACACCACCAACGACCCCATCATCGCCCAGCGCCGGCCCAAGGGCTGGACGAGCTGGCAGCGATCGGAGGATTATTACAATGAGGGCCTGCTGGTGTGGATGGAGGTCGATTCGATCCTGCGCAAGCAATCGGGCGGCATCAGGTCGATCAACGATTTCGCCCGCGCCTTCTTCGGCATCAACGATGGCGACTGGGGCGAGGTGACATACACGTTCGAAGATGTGGTCAGCACGCTGAACACGATCCAACCCTATGACTGGGCCGCGTTCCTCAGCCAGCGCCTCAATGAGACCAGCGATCACGCCCCGCTCCAGGGCTTCGTAAACAATGGCTACAAGCTGGTGTTCACCGACACGCCGAGCCCGATCATGAAGAAGGCGATGAAGGCCCGCAAGGCGGCCGATTTCAGCTATTCGCTCGGCTTCAACATCAGCAATGAAGGCAGTCTGACCGGTGTGATCTGGCAAAGCCCGGCGTTCAAGGCCGGCCTTACGGTCAATGACAAGCTGCTGGCGGTGAATGGCGAGGCCTATTCGGAGCAGAAGCTGACGGCGGCGCTCAAGGCCGCGAAGACGGGGAAGGAGCCGATCAGCCTGCTGATCCGGGAAGATGATCGCTACCAGACCGTCGCCATCGATTATCATGACGGTCCGCGCTACCCGCATTTCGAGAAGATCGGACAGGGCGAGGGTGGTCTCGACCGCCTGCTGACGCCGCAATAAGCGCGAGGCGGGGTGCGCGGCGAAGGCGGCGAAGCGCCGCCTTCGCCGCTGCTCTTCCGGGGCCGGCCGTCCCGGCGCCTGGATATCAGGGCGCGGTCGCCTTCTGATCGTCCGCGAACCATGCCCTGGGGTAGGCGTGCTGCCCGGCTCCAGGCTGCCGATCTCGGTCTGGTGGCCGATTGTCTCCGCCGACCCGATGGTCGCGGCATGGATCGCCTCCAGCGGCGTGCCGCCTGACGTGCTCCCCTGAAATGTGACCGATCTTGGGTCAGAGTCCGATGCGAAGGAGCCGATGCAGAACGGTTGCGTCGAGGGCTTCAACGGGCGCCTGCGGGATGAATGCCTCAATGAGACGCTGTTCACGTCGTTGGCCCTACTCGACGCCTGTCCATGCACCGCTTCACCCGCCTGACCAATGCCTTTTCAAAGAAGCTGGACAGTCACATTCACGCACTGGCGCTCTACTTCGTTTTCTATAACTTCATGCGCGTTCATAAGACGCTTCGCATATCGCCGCGATGACCACTGGCATCACTGATCGCCTGTGGTCGCTGGACGATGTTGTTGCTAAGATCGACGCGATGGCTCCCGCCCCGCAAAGCGCGGCCCCTATAAAAACGGGAGGCAAATTCAAACTGAGACACTACCCGCTGGCGGCTTGCGTTGCGACAACCGTTCTTGCTTGCTAGGTGTCCTGCAAGGGCACCACTTCCTCCATCATCGGCAACATCATCGGGGTACGATCTGCATGGCCAAAAGGCTGACTTCCTTCATCCTCATCGGCATGATTCTGGGTATCCTGGTCGGTTATGTGACGAACCTCTCGATCGGCGGGAACGAAGCGCTCGCCAAGCAGGTCGCGGGTTATTTCCACCTGCTCGCCGACGTTTTCCTGCATCTCATCAAGATGATCATCGCGCCGCTGGTCTTCTCCACGCTGGTCGCGGGCATCGCGCATATGGGGGACAGTGCGGCGCTGGGCCGCATTGGTGGGCGGGCGCTTGCCTGGTTCATCATCGCCAGCCTCATTTCGCTGACCATCGGCCTCATTTCGGTCAACCTGTTCGCGCCGGGCGAAGGGCTCCACCTGGTGCGCAACGGGGTGGACGCGGGCGTCGACACGCAGGCGCTGAACCTCAAGGACTTCGTCCTCCACATCTTCCCGACGTCGATGATCCAGGCGATGGCGGACAACCAGATCCTGCAGATCGTGGTCTTCTCGCTGTTCGTCGGCGTCGCGCTGACCGCCATCGGCGACAAGGGCAAGCCGATCATCACCGTGATCGAGGCGCTGGTGGAGCTGATGCTGCAGGTGACGGGCTATGTGATGCGCGCGGCGCCTTTCGCCGTCTTCGGCGCGCTCGCCGCCTCCGTGACGGAGCGCGGGCTGGGCGTGCTCGTCACCTTCGGCCAGCTGATCGGCGAATTCTACCTGTCGCTCGCCCTGCTGTGGTGCGTGCTGGCGTTCGCCGGCTTCATCTTCCTGGGCAAGCGCATGATCACGCTGATGCGCTACATCCGCGAGCCTGTGCTGATCGCCTTTTCCACCGCATCGTCGGAAGCCGCCTATCCCAAGATGCTGGAGCAGCTCGACCGTTTCGGCGTGCCCCGGCGCATCTACAGCTTCGTGCTGCCGCTGGGCTACAGCTTCAACCTGGATGGGTCGATGATGTATGCCGCCTTCGCGACGATCTTCATCGCGCAGGCCTATGGCATCGCGCTCAGCATCGGCACGCAGATCACCATCCTCCTCGTGCTGATGGTGACGAGCAAGGGCATCGCCGCCGTGCCGCGCGCCAGCCTTGTGGTCGTCGCCGCGACGCTCGGCCAGTTCAAGCTGCCGGTGGAAGGCGTCGCCTTCATCCTCGCGGTCGATCATTTCATGGACATGGGCCGCACCGCGACCAATGTGATCGGCAACGCCATCGCCACCTCCGTCATCACCAAATGGGAAGGCATGCTGGAGGTCGAGGAGCCGATCTATGGCGAGCGGCCCCATGCTCCGGCGCACACGGCGGCCCATGGCATGGCCGGGCTCGAGCTTGCGCCCGACATGATAGGGGACGACACCGTGGGCGGGCACGAGCGGGGATGATGACGCCCCGTCTCGCCCGGCCCGCCGCCGCGCTGGTGGCGGCGGTCGCCTGGGCGGGGCTTGGCGCGCAGCTCAACGAAACCCTGCACATGACCGGCAGCGTGGGCGCGGCGCTGTGGGTGCTGCTGCGCTTCTTCACGATCATCACCAACCTGTCGCTGGCGGTGGTCTTCAGCCTGGTCGCGGCGCGCACGGCGGACGACCGGGCCGCGCGCTTCGTGCCCGCGCTGACATTGGCGATCCTGCTGGTGGGCGTGGTCTATGCCCTGCTGCTGGACGGGCTGGAGCGGCTGACCGGCACCGCCATCCTCGCCAATGTCCTGCTGCACAGGGTGACGCCGATCCTGGTGCCGCTGTGGTGGCTGGCCTTCGCGCCCAAGGGGAAGCTCGGCTGGGGGGCGCCGTGGCGCTGGGCGGCCTTCCCGCTGGTCTATCTGCCCTATGCGCTCGCGCGCGGACGCGGCGAGGGCAAATTCGCCTATCCCTTCCTGAACATCGACCTGCTGGGCTGGGCAAAGGTGGCGATCACCTGCGCGGTCATCGCCGCCGGCTTCATCATCGCGGGCCATCTGTTCGTGCTGCTGGACCGCGCCTTCGCCCGCCGGTCATAGCGCCGGATCAGGCCGGGGCGACGCCATCGGCTTCCACAACGCCATCGCCGACATAGCGCCCCTGCACCCGCACCCGCTTTTCCACATGGTCCACGGGCACACGATGCAGGCTGAGCCGCCACTGGCCGCCAAGATCGCGCTTCAGCACAAAGCCGCCGCTGTCGCGCAACAGGCGGCCCGTCTCGTTCACATCGGCGCCAATGGCGATATCCCGTACATTCATGCGCCCAGTCTATCGCGTTCCCGATCCCCTTGCCAGCGCTCAGCCAATCGCCTCCCCGGCCGGCGTGTAAGGCAGGCCCAGGGCGTTCGCGACCGCTTCATAGGTCACCTTGCCGTCCCACACATTGAGGCCGGCGAGCAGATGCGGATCGCTGCGCATCGCCTCCTGCCAGCCCAGTTCCGCGATGCGCAGCGCATGCGGCAGGGTGACGTTGTTGAGCGCATAGGTGCTGGTGCGCGCCACCGCGCCCGGCATGTTCGCCACGCAATAATGGACGATGCCGTCGACAATATAGGTCGGATCGGCATGGGTGGTCGCATGGCTGGTTTCAAAGCAGCCGCCCTGGTCGATGGCGACATCCACCAGCACCGCGCCCTTGCGCATGGTCCTGAGCATCTGTGCGCTCACCAGCTTGGGCGCCGCGGCGCCGGGGATCAGCACCGCGCCGATCACCAGGTCCGCCTCCGCCACGCATTCGGCCAGGTTGGCGCGGTTGGAAAAGCGTGTCTTCGCCCGCGCTTCGAAATGGATGCCAAGGCGCTCCAGCACTTCCGGGCTGTGATCGAGGATGGTGACGTCCGCGCCAAGGCCCGCCGCCATCTGCGCCGCGTTGAAGCCGACCACACCGCCGCCGATCACCGCCACCTTCGCCGGCGCCACGCCCGGCACGCCGCCCAACAGCACGCCGCGCCCGCCATGCGCCTTTTCCAGCGCGGTCGCGCCCGCCTGAATGGACATGCGGCCGGCGACCTGGCTCATGGGCTTGAGCAGCGGCAGGCCGCCATGGGCGTCCGTCACCGTCTCATAGGCGATGCAGGTCGCGCCCGAAGCGACGAGATCGCGGGTCTGCTCCGGATCGGGCGCAAGGTGGAGATAGGTGTAGAGAATCTGGCCGGGGCGCAGCATCGCGCGCTCCACGGGCTGCGGCTCCTTCACCTTCACGATCATCTGTGCGGCCGCGAACACCTCTGCCGCGGTGTCGACAATCTCGGCGCCCGCGCGGCGATACAGGTCGTCATGCGCGCCGATGCCCTCGCCGGCGCCCGTCTCCACGAGGATGCGGTGGCCATGGGCGGCCAGTTCATGCGCGCTTTCCGGGGTCAGCCCGACACGATATTCGTGGTTCTTCACTTCCCGGACGGTGCCGACGATCATGACAGTCTCCTGAAATTATATTTCAGTCGAATATAATATCCTGCCCGACCCGTGACCAGTCCCTCGCCATCCCGGCAGCGGATCACGCCGCAGGCGTGCGCCGTACCGGCACCTTGATGGAGCAGATATCCGCTCCTTCCGCCGCGACGGTGAAGAAATCATCGTCGCGATGGCGCATCCGTTCGGTATAGGCGGCAAAGGTTGCGCTGCCGGTGTCGAACATCTGGAAATGCGGTTGCTCGGCAAGCGGCAGTTCGCTCGCCAGCCGCACCGAAAGGATCGGCGTGGGCTGCTGCTCCTTGCCATAGAAACCCATATTGCCGGAGCCGCGTGGCAGGCTGGAAAGGAAGGCGATCCCTTCGATCACCCGGCCGACCAGCGCGATATTGCGATCGAGCGCGCGCGGCGCATGGCCGATGACGGCATAAAGCTCCGCGCCGCTGCCGGCATCGGGCCTCAGGTTGCGCGCAACCCCCACGGCGCCATAGCAATGCGTCGGCCACCAGTTGCTGCCGTCGCCCGCCACCGGCCAGCCATCAAGGAAGCCCGTGACCTTCGCAAAGGCGTCCACGCTGGCCGCGGGCACGACTGGCGGCAGCGCGCGCGCCGGCTGGCCGTAATCCTCCGGCAGGCTGGCAGGCATGCCGGCGGGCAGCGGCTTCTTCTCGGTCACGTCCCCCCATTGGGCGACATAATTGTCCTGGACGCGATAGACGCTGGTCCCATCCCACCAGTGGGCCGTGGCGAGCGCCCGCATGCTGGCGACATGCGCCCTGGAAAAATGCGGCGCGAGCTGGACGATCACCTGCCGGTCGCCCGCCAGGGTCATCACCAGAATGTCCTCCGGCGCGATATCGCGCCAGGCGGCGGCCGGCGCGGCGGCAATGATGTCCGCCGGGGTGCGCGAGGGCTTCGCTGGCGCCTGCGCCCCAAGCGGCGCGACTGCCGGCAGGACGATCGCGGCGATGACGGAGGCAAGCGCATGGCGCAGACGGCGGCGGGAATGGGCTGAAATCATGCCCACCATCAAAGACCGCCACATTATGAAAGTAAAGCACCTTGCCCTCCCCCGCATCACACGATAGGGAGCCGCCTTCCAGTGCATGCGGAGCGGTGGCCGAGTGGTCGAAGGCGCTCGCCTGGAAAGTGAGTATACGCCAAAAGCGTATCGAGGGTTCGAATCCCTCCCGCTCCGCCAAGACGTTTTTAATGATTGAAATATCTATATAAATTATAGAGCCCCCCTTGGCTTTCGGGTCCCTGCTTGTGAACGGGCAGGGCTGGAAATGTCGGGCTGGGAGCAAGAAACTTGTTCTATATCAGCCTGTTAATGAAAGGCATGTTGTCGGTTTTCGCTGGTTTACGCCCGCAAGGAGATTCATTTTTAAGCAGGCGCGGCCGCCAGTTTAGCGTTGCCGTGGTTGACGGGCACCGATCTGCTCATGATTTTTCAGCGCCAAGGGTCTAAAGACGCTTATTTCGGCTATTCCGCCAGCAGCGCCCATTGTAAACCTGATCAATATTGCGGCAGCCTGAGTTAGCGGACGGAATCTCCCGCTGTGGCTGGTCAAGTCAGTACATCCGGATCGATCTGTATTTGGCTATATTGGTATTCGATCCAGCGAACGAAGAGTCGATGCACGCACCAAAACCCGATCTGCCCCAGGAATGGCCCGAGCATCTGGCCGATGAGGCAACCATCTCGCCCGTCACGACCGTTCCGCCCCTTGGCGAGCCCTTGCTGGATTTTGCCGCGATGTCTGGCGAGACGTTCGAGTAATTCTGCTGGTGGCTGCTGAAGAAGGATCCGATGCTGGCCGGTTGCAAGCGCCTGGGAGGCAACGGAACGGAGCAGGAGGGCATTGATATCCTGGCCCGGGATGATCAGCAGCCTGACAAGTTGAACCTGTTCGAGTGCAAGGGCTGGAAGGATTTCAGCCCGACGAGGTTGACGGAGGCGGTCGACACATTCCTGAAAGGGGCGTGGTCGAAATCAGCGAACCGGTTCACGATCATCCTTGCACAGAAAGATACCGGGATCGCGCTGTCGCGCCGCTGGGAAAAGGAAAGGCGGCGCCTGAAGGAGCATGGGATAGACGGGGAGCTGTGGACAGCGGAAGATCTCACGCTGAAAGTGCAGTTCCATCCGGATATAGTATCGAAGTTTTTTCCTTATTATAATATCGAATATTATGCCAATACATTGATGAAAAGTGAAAATTTCTATCAGCTTGTAAGCAAGTCCCTGTTCGATCCGGATAAGCGCGTGGCGCGCTTGGCGCGGGAATTCCTTCAGTCCGATGGTGACCGCACGGGTTCGTCCACTTTCGTCATCGACGGAACCTATCGACGGATCGATCAGATAGGGAATGGCTGGCATTTCAAAGGGCCTTGGCTTGGGCTGAGCGCTATCCTGCCCGATCAGCGTTTCACGCACGCATCCGCCGCGCTCACGTTCAACCGGCCGGATATGCAGGGCGTTACGCTCACCGTCGACCATAAATGGCTCCTGACGCGGTTTCTATTCAGGGAGGGAGCGCCTTTGACTGGCCAGAACCGGGGATTCATCGTCGGGGCGACGCCGCATAGCGATAACCAGTATCTCGATCTTCCGCATTGCCGCCTTTCCCTTCAGCGCGACGGCGCAGAGGAAATCGCGCAAGTGGCCGATCGGCTGACCGATGCGATGCGCATTTCTCTCCGCGCGCTCGAGGCCGACTGGTCCGCAGTGGATTTCCCGTTCGTCGCCCGGGGAGGCAGGAAGGTGGCGCTTGCGGCGATCAGCGTGGACGCCTGGCGGGAAATAGGCCGGTTTGCCGAGGAGCATGACGTTTCGAAAGGCGCTACGCCTTGGCACATGTTCGATGGCAACCGCGAAATGCTGAAGCCCTATCACGAAACGGCGAATGAGGATTTCGACGCCGGCTATCACGGCGTGATCCGTGCGGCCCAGATCAGTGGCCTTTCCCATGAACGCGAAGTCATATTGCTGTGGCAGCCGAACAGCTTGCTGCCGAATCAGACCTTCTCGTCGCGTGGCTGGTGGTCCTGCGAATTCACGCTGCAATGGTTGGGCGAAATCCTGCTCCCCGAGGTGAGACGCCATGTTCACGAGCGCGATTCCATTGGTCGCGGGAGGAGGATATTCCATTCGAAGCAGCCTGATCCGGTCGCCGCGCACCTCGATTCGGTATTCGCCGTCCGCGATCTGCGGCAGCGCCCGCTGTTTCGCGATGGGCATTGGCTGGCGGGCATCGTCGAAAGTGCCACGGCGCTGCAAAGCTTCTTCTGCGATGCAACGACTCCCGAACCCTATATTCGTCAGGGCGAGATGGAGAATCTCTATCGGAGCGTCGCCATTATCGCCCAAAGCAATCGTGGCTATGTCGGCTATGCGGGTTCAAAACTGGGCCTGCATCGCAACCCCAGGGATCATATGGACCTCATCCGCATGATCCATGAGTATATCAGCGAAGGGTGCGTTGTTCCCAATAGCGCCGTGGCGGACAATGTGTTTCGCGCGATGCTCGAAATGCTCGATGATACAGATGCCTGGCTTCGGGACACGGAACGGGCCACGGTCAGGGCGCACATCGCCCCCTTCGCGCGCCTCCGCGACGATGCGATTCTGGTCCATCGACACACGAAATGGGATTGAATTCAGCCGATAGTAAGAGTGCTTGCGCGCTTGCCTCGGGCGCTTCCATCTTGTTCGATTCGATCGTGACGATGTGGCACTACATCGTGCCGGCCAACCTGTCTGGGAGGCATGCCTCCCAGACAGGTTGCCATCACCTCAACCATCCATCATCAAGGAGCGAGACTCTCCCCCTGAATGGTAACAAGCAGGGGAATACGTCAATCCACCAAGCACATAGGAAGCGGGGGCGGGTTTCGACAGGAGATCCGTCAAATTTCAAACTGAGACACTACCCGCCAGTATCATATCGGGATTACCCGCCGACGGGACGGAGCATGGCACCGGGGCAGAAAGGTTGAGGGGCCGGTCATCCATGGATGACCGGCCCAGGGGATGCTGGCGTCCGGGGACATTTTGACCGCCACAACCTGAAAGGTCGATGGCTCTCCCCATGCTCTCGCTTTGCCCTGCATCCCAAAGGAATGACGAGTCGGAGCTTAGCGCAGATTATGGATGATGTCGTGCGGTCCTGGCCGGTTCATCGAAAAACCGGCGCGGCTGGCCGCCCGGTCATGGGCGGTTGTCGCCGCATTGGGCGCGATGGAGCAGCTTCTGGTCGGCCAGCACGAAGGCGACCATCGCCTCGACCACCGGCACGCCGCGAATGCCGACGCAGGGATCATGGCGGCCTTTGGTGACGATCTCGCTCGCTTCGCCGTTGCGGTTGACGGTTTCCACCGGGATCAGGATGGAACTGGTCGGCTTGAAGGCCACCCTCAGCCGGATGGGCTGGCCGGTGGAAATCCCGCCCGCAATACCCCCGGCATGGTTGGCGAGGAAAATCGGACCGTCATTGCCGGGGCGCATCGGATCGGCATTCTGCTCGCCGCGCAGGCGCGCCGCGGCAAAGCCGTCGCCGATCTCCACGCCCTTGACCGCGTTGATGCTCATCGCGGCGGCGGCCAGTTCGCTGTCGAGCTTGGCATAGAGCGGCGCGCCCCAGCCGGCGGGCACGCCGCTGGCGATGCACTCCACCACCGCGCCCAGCGACGACCCGTCCTTGCGGGCCCCGTCGACCAGCGCTTCCCAGCGCGTGGCGGTCTGTGCGTCCGGGCAGAAGAAGGGGTTGTTGCCGATCTCCGCCGGGTCGAAACGGGCCATGTCGATGGCGTCGCCGCCGATCTCGCTCACATAGGCGAAGACATCGACCTCCGGGATCACCAGTCGCGCCACCGCGCCGGCCGCGACCCGGCTCGCCGTTTCGCGCGCGCTGGAGCGGCCGCCGCCGCGATAGTCGCGAAAGCCGTATTTCGCGTCATAGGCATAGTCGGCATGGCCGGGGCGATAGGCCTTGGCGACTTCCGAATAATCCTTCGACCGCTGGTCGACATTCTCGATCATCAGGCTGATCGGCGTGCCGGTCGTCTTCCCCTCGAACACGCCGGAGAGGATGCGGACCTGGTCGGGTTCGCGCCGCTGGGTGGTGAATTTCGACGTGCCCGGCTTGCGCTGGTCCAGCCAGGGCTGGATGTCGTCTTCGCCGAGCGTCAGGCCCGGGGGGCAGCCGTCCACCACCGCGCCGATGGCGGGGCCATGGCTTTCCCCCCAGGTGGTGAAGCGCAGCACGCGGCCGAATGTGTTGAACGACACGGAAAACCCCCGATGTCCGCCGATGCGGACCGATGCGTGCCCGGCACGCGGGGCGATGTGCCCCGCGCCCGGTGGATGGAACGCCCGATTTATAACGCCTTATTTATCCAGGGCGATATCCGGCGCGTCCTCGGCCTTCATGCCGATGACGTTATAGCCCGCGTCGACATGATGCACCTCGCCCGTCACGCCCGATGCCAGGTCGGACAGCAGATAGAGGCCGGCCCCGCCGACATCGTCGATGGTGACATTGCGGCGCAGCGGCGAATTCAGCTCGTTCCATTTCAGGATATAGCGGAAATCGCCGATGCCGCTGGCCGCCAGCGTCTTGATCGGCCCGGCGGAGACCGCGTTGACGCGGATATTGTCCGGCCCCAGGTCCATCGCCAGATATTTGACGCTGGTTTCCAGCGCGGCCTTGGCAACGCCCATGACGTTGTAATGCGGGATCACCTTTTCTGCGCCATAATAGCTCAGCGTCAACAGCGATCCGCCATTGGGCATCATCGCGGTGGCGCGCTTGGCGACGGCGACGAAGCTGTAGGCGGAGATGTTCATCGTCATCAGGAAATTTTCGAGGCTGGTGTCGAGATATTTCCCGCGCAGCTCGTTCTTGTCCGAAAAGCCGATGGCGTGGACGACGAAGTCCAGCGTTTCCCATGTTTCCCGCAGCTTGGCGAAGGTCGCGTCCAGCTTTTCCATGTCGCTGACGTCGCAATCGATCAGCAGGTCGGAGCCAAGCTCCGCCGCCAGCGGGCGCACGCGCCGTTCCAGCGCCTCGCCCTGATAGGAGAAAGCGAGTTCCGCGCCCTGGGCATGCAATGCCTTGGCGACGCCCCATGCAAGGGACTTGTCATTGGCAAGGCCCATGATGAGGCCCCTTTTGCCCTTCATCAAGGAGCCCTGGATAGAGCCGGTCATGTAGGTTCAGCCTCCTGAGTGGCCGACGTCTTGGGCATGTCTTCCTCATCGGGAAAATCAGCCAGCGCCGCGTTGAGTTCCGCGCCAATTACCACGCCGAGCCCGACGAGAAAGAAAAAAATGAGGGTGATCATCACACCGGCAAGGCTGCCATAGGTCAGGTTGTAATTGCCCAGCTGCGAAAGCGCGACCGGAAGCAGCAGGGTGGTGCCGTACCACCACAGCGCCGTCAGCACCGCGCCGGGCCATTTGGGGAAGCGCCCCTCGCGATATTTTGTGGGGGTCAGCGACAGGAACAGATAGTAGAGCGCAACGCACAGGATCGCCATCGGCACCAGCTTCAGCACCGCGACGATACGGATCACATCGTCGGCAAAGGGCAGGATCTTGTGGAGGAATTCGTCCACGCCGGTGATGGCGACCTGCAGCGAGAAAGCGAACATCGCCGCAAAGATGCTGACCAGCGTGATGCCGATGGAGCCGAGGCGATAGCGCCAGAAGGGCTTGCTGCCGCGCGTGCCATAGGCGCGGCGCAGGATGTCGCGGATCGTCTCGATCAGGCTGCCCACGCTCCACAGGCCGACGATGCCGCCGAACCACAGCAGCGGCCCGGTGCGGGCGCCGAGCACGTCGCTGATCGGCTGGCGCAGCACATCGGCGACGCCGGGCGGCACGGTGAGCAGGAAGGCGTTGACGCTCGCCATGCCGTCCTGCGTGCGGCCGAAGACGCTGGCGACCGCCGCCGCCACGATGAAGAAGGGGAACAGCGTCAGCAGCGACAGATAGGCAAGGTTGCCCGCATGGATGAACCCGTCGGCATAGACGCCCACCAGCACGCGCCTGGCGACTTCGAAGGGATAGGTGCCGGGCCGCATGCGGGCGATGCTGCGCTTGACCTGATGGTGCGCATCCTCCGTCAGGCGATGGCGCCGGGCTTCCGGCGACTGCGGCGAGATATCTCTCATGCAGCGCCCAACGCGCTCAGACGCCCAGATGTCCGCGCACGGACCGATCGTCCCGCCACGTCTCGACAAAGGCGTTCAGGGCCGCGTCGTCCTGCGGCACGTCGATCATCAGGGTGACGAGCTGGTCGCCGCGCTTGCCGTCCTTGCCCGCAAAGCCACGTTCCTTCAGGCGCAGCGTCCTGCCCGATCCGCTGCCCGCGGGCACGCCCAGCATCACGGGCCCCTCGACCGTCGGCACCTTCACCTTCGCGCCCTTCACCGCTTCGTCCAGCGTGACCGGCAGGTTGAGCCGCACATTGTCGCCGTCGCGGGTGAAGAAGGGGTGGCTGGCGATCTCGATCGTCACGATCGCGTCGCCCGCGCCGCCGGGGCCGGGCTGCCCCTTGCCGGACAGGCGCATCTGGGTGCCCGTCTCCACGCCGGCGGGCAGCTTCAGGTCGATGGTCTTGCCGTCCTGCAGGGTGATGCGCTGGGGTGCGCGCGTCGCCGCATCCACGAAGGAGACAGACAGGCGATAGGCGACATTGGCGCCCTTGGCCCGGGGCTGGGCGCGGTTGCGGCCAAAGCCGGAAAAGCCGCCGCCACCGCCCGCGCCGCCGCCGAACAGCCCTTCGAAGATATCGCCGAAGTCGCCGCCGCCCTGGTTGAATTCGAAATGCGCGCCACCCCCGCCCGGATGCCCGCCAAAGCCGCCCGCGCCGCCGCGCCCGCCACCCCCGCCGAAGCCGAAGGGCATGGCCGGATTGCCGTCCGCGTCGATTTCGCCCCGGTCGAACTGGGCGCGCTTGTCCTTGTCCGCCAGCAGGTCATAGGCATGGGTGATCTGGGCGAATTTGTCCGACGCCTTGGGATCGTCCTTGTTCTTGTCCGGATGGTGCTGTTTGGCGAGCTTGCGATAGGCGGACTTGATCTCTGCCTCGCTCGCGCCGCGCGCCACCCCCAATATACTGTATGGATCGGCCATCATTGCCCTTGAACTGATCTTGAAACGGATGTGCCCGTTATGTGGCGAAAGCGCAGCATGCGTTCAAGCACAGATCATTACCAGCCCGTAGCTGTCCTTATCGACAGTCTGCGCCAGGGGCCTTACATGCGGCGCCATGACCGATCCCTTTCCCCAGTTCGACGCCTGGTATGCCGAGGCGCGCCAGACCGAAATCAATGACAGCAATGCGATGGCGCTGGCCACGGCGGACGTGAACGGCCGACCGTCCGTGCGGATGGTGCTGCTCAAGGGGCATGGGCCGGACGGTTTCGTCTTCTACACCAATTTCGAAGGGCGCAAGGCGGCCGACCTGATGGACAATCCCCAGGCGGCGCTGCTCTTCCACTGGAAGTCGCTGCGGCGGCAGATCCGCATCGAAGGGGCGGTGGTGCCGGTCGACGATACGATCGCAGATGCTTATTTCGCCACCCGGTCGCGCGATTCGCAGCTGGGCGCCTGGGCATCGGACCAGTCGCGCCCGCTCCCCTCGCGCGCGGTGTTCATGACCCGCTTTGCCGAGGTGCAGGCGCGGTTCGAGGGGAAGGATGTGCCCCGTCCGCCGCATTGGTCCGGCCTGCGCGTCGTCCCCGACCGCATCGAATTCTGGCAGGATCGCGAGCACCGCCTGCACGAACGCCATGTCTATACGCGTGACGGCGATGGCTGGACCGAGGGCATGCTCTACCCCTGAGCGGCAGGAGACGGTTTGAGGACGGTTTCCAAGGCAAGCGGGCCATTTCCCGATGGCTGGCTGTTGGAACGGTCGGCCATGCATGGCAGTTGAAGGGTAGAGACAGGAGCCCTTCATGACCCAGCCGCCATCGCAACTCCCCTTCGTTCAGGTCGATGCCTTTGCCGACGCGCCCTTCACCGGCAATCCGGCGGCGGTGATGCCGCTGGAGGCATGGCTGCCCGATGCGACGCTGCAGGCGATTGCGGCGGAAAACAATCTGTCGGAAACCGCCTTCACCGTGCCCGACGCAAGCGGCGAGGCGGATTATGAGCTGCGCTGGTTCACGCCGCAGGTGGAAGTGCAGCTTTGCGGCCATGCCACGCTGGCGAGCGGCCATGTGCTGATGCGCGGCGATGTCGTGCGCTTCCGCACCCGCAAGGCCGGGCTGCTGGAGGTGCGGCGGCAGGGCGAGGGCTATGCGTTGTCGCTGCCCGCCTGTCCGCCGGTTCCGCTGCCGCTGGACGATCTGGCGGTGGCGATGGGCGGGCCCGTGGTCGAAACGCAGGCGCATGAGCGCGGCTATATGCTGTTCGTCTATCCCGACGAGGCTGCCGTGCTGGCGCTGACGCCCGATTTCGCGACGCTGCGGGGCATGGGGGCGTATCTGCTGATCGCGACGGCGCCGGGCACCACGACCGACGTCATGAGCCGCGTCTTCGTGCCCTATGCGGGGATCGACGAAGACCCCGTGACCGGATCGGCGCACTGCGCGCTGGTGCCCTATTGGGCGCGGCGTCTTGGCCGCACGGCCTTCAGCGCCCGTCAGGCATCCGCGCGCGGCGGCCTGCTGGACTGCGCGCTGGAGGGGGATCGCGTGGTGCTGGGCGGCCGGTGTCGCACCGTCATCGAGGGGATGTTCAGCCTGTAGGGAATCAGCCTGTAGGGAACAGGCCGATCAGCCGCGCCATGGCATCGTGCAGCGGCTTTTCCTGCTCCGCGTCGGCAAGGCCCAGGCGCACCACCACCAGGCGCTGCGTGGGCGAGACGAGCATATACTGCCCGCCGGCGCCCGTCAGGCCATAGAGCGTCGAAGGGGCGCTCCCCGGCATCAATGCGCCTTCGCCGCCATCGCGGTTGAGCCAGAGATGCCCGCCATAGGCGCGGTTGCGGGCCGAGGGGCGGGTCATGAAGGCGACCCAGCGCTGCGAGAGAACCTGCCGGCCATTGGCCCGGCCCCCGCGCCTCAGGAACTCGCCCAGCTTCGCATAGTCCCGCGCGGTCATGTGCATGAAGTCGCCGCCGATCAGCGTGCCCTTCGCATCATATTCCGGGACGAGGCTGGACAGGCCCACCGGGGTCGCCAGCCGCCCGTCGATGAACTGCGCCATCGCGGCGCGCCGCCGCTCGGGATCGCTGCTGTCGGTCAGCATGCGCGTCACCGCGTCGGCGAGCAGGGTGGTGCCGACCGGGCTGCTGGCAAAGACGCTGCCCGGCCGGTGGCCGATCGGCTTGCCCTGGGCATAGGCGGCGATATCCTGCGCGCCGTCGGTGAACAGCATCCGCATCCCGTCGCGTGCCGCCGCGGGCAGGGCGGGATCGTCGGCCATGTCGATGCCTGAGGACATGGTGAGCAGCTGGCGCAGGGTGATCTTGCCGCGCGGGTCGCCCGGCTGGTTCCACCCCGGCACGGGCGCCGGCATGTCCAGCGCCAGCCGTCCGTCGGACACCATGAAGCCCACCAGCAGCGCGGTGACGCCGCCGGCCATCGCGCCGGAGGGCAGGCGGCTCTGCGCGCCGAACCCCGGGGCATAGCGTTCCGCGACGATTGCGCCATCGCGCATGATCACGAGCGCGCGGCTGGTGCCCAGCGTGTCGTCGGTGAACAGCGGATCGATCGCCGCGCGCAGGGCGCCTGTGTCGACGCCGGGGTCGGCCGCGACATGGGTTTGCGCGTCCGATTCGGCGGGGCCACCGGCCACCGCGCGCGCCAGCAGGAATGCCGGCAGCGCCAGTGCCGCCAGCAGCAGGGCGGGGATCGCCAGCTTTCCCTTCGCCAGTCCGCCCTTCATCAATCTTTCCCGCATCAGGCTTGCGTGCGGGCCGATATTCGTCTTCATGGCGCGTCCCTAGCGCATGATCGGATCAGATTGA
Source organism: Sphingobium aquiterrae (assembly GCF_037154135.1). Lineage (NCBI taxonomy): Bacteria > Pseudomonadati > Pseudomonadota > Alphaproteobacteria > Sphingomonadales > Sphingobiaceae > Sphingobium > Sphingobium aquiterrae. The sequence continues at coordinate 110,833 of NZ_JBANFL010000015.1, read as the reverse complement.
ATCGGATCATGCGCTATTTGTCTTTTGTTTTCGGCATTCATCCGGCTGGAAAATGCTCTAGCACGGGTTCCGGAAGAGGGGAGCGATGAAGATGCGCGCCGGGGCGGTTCGCCTTGCAATGATCGTGGCGGCGGTGGCGCTGGTCGGCTTCCTGCTGTGGAACTGGGCGGGCTGGCGCGCGCGTGCGCAGGTGGGGGCGGCCTATGGCGCGCGCGTCGCCTGCGGTTGCCGGCATATCGAGGGGCGATCGATCGCAAGCTGCGCGGCGGATGCCGCCGCCGGGCCATCCCCTTCCGTCCGCCTGACCGACCTGCCCGATGAAAAGGCGGTGACGGCCAGCGTGACATTGATGGCGTCGCGCACGGCGCGGTTCAAGCCCGGCTTTGGCTGCCTGATCGACCCCTGAGCGCATCGGCGCCCGCCCGCTCACCTGCCCATGGGGGCGAGGCGCAGGCCCCGATCCCCGACGCGACAATTTGCGACAATATGACGACAGCTTTGCCATAATTGGGCGACATCCCTTCTCTAATCCGGTTCATGGACGCGACAAGCGTGACAGAGAGACGGGCGTATAAAGCCCATGCAGGGATGATATGACGATGGGGAAAGCGCGTTCGGCGTTGCTGGTGGGATTGATGCTGGGCGTGGCACCGGGCGCGCTGCATGCGCAGGCGAGCAAGGCGCCCCCCCAGCAGGGCGCCGCCCCCCAGGAATTCGACGATCCCGAAATCGTCGTCACCGGCGCGCCGGAGCGCGGCGCCGTTCCGGGCGTCATCAAGCCCGAACAGCAGCTTTCGCCCGCCGATGTCCGATCCTATGGCGTCACCTCGATCAGCGAGCTGGTGACGGCGCTGGCGCCGCAGACCAATGCCGGCGGCGGCGCGCCGGTCATCCTGCTCAACGGCAAGCGGATATCCTCCTTCTCCGAAATCCAGGATATCCCGACCGAAGCCATCGCCCGCGTCGACATCCTGCCGGAAGAAGTGTCGCTCAGCTATGGCTATTCGGCCTCGCAAAAGGTCGTGAACATCGTGCTGCGGCCGCGCTTCCGCGCCTATTCCGGCGAATTGCGGGCCGGCACGACAACCGATGGCGGGCGCGAGAATGGCAGCGTCGATGCCGCCATGCTGCGCATCCGCGAGGATAATCGCTTCACCCTGGACATCAAATACAGCGCGGCCGACAGCCTGAAGGAAAGCCAGCGGGACATCACCCCCACCAGCCCCGCGCGCCCCTATGCGCTGCTGGGCAATGTGACCGGCATCAATGACACGGAGATAGACCCGGCGCTGTCGGCCCTTGCCGGCAGCAGCGTGACGGTGGCCGGCGTGCCGGCATCGGCCGCGTCCGGGCGCCCGACGCTGGCCGATTTCGTGGCCGGCGCCGGCACTGCGACCGTGGACGACCTTGGCCGCTATCGCACGCTCAGCCCATCCACGGAAAATCTTGCGGTCAACGCAACGCTCGCGCGGGCACTGGGCGGGGTGTCGGCATCGCTCAACGGCCGGGTCGAGATGATCAACAGCGATTCGCTGCAGGGCCTGCCGTCGGCCACGCTGACCCTGCCCGCCGGCAATCCCTGGTCGCCCTTTGCGGGCGACACGACGCTCTATCGCTATCTGGATCAGGCCGGGCCGCTCGGGCAGAGCGTGCGCGGCGTCACCGGCCATGTCGGACTGACGCTGAACGGGCAGCTCAACCGGTGGCAATGGTCGCTCACCGGCAATTATGATTATTCGGACAGCAAGACCCGCACCGATCGCGGTTTCGATGTGACCGCCGTGCAGGCCGCGCTCGATGCCGACGACGCGAGCGTCAATCCCTATGCCACCCTCCCGACCGCGCTGCTGGCGGTGCGGCCCGACGATCGGGCGCGGGGCAAGACGTCCGCCGGCACCGCCGACCTGCTGATGAGCGGCCCGCTGTTCAGCCTGCCCGCGGGCCCCGTGACGAGCAGCGTCACGCTGAGCGCGTCGACCAACAGCTTCGAAAGCAGTTCGCTGCGCCTGGGCATCGCCAGTTCGGCGGATTTCACCCGCAACATTGCCGGCGGGCAGGCCAATATCGACATTCCGCTGACCAGCCGCCGCCTGGGCGTGCTGTCGGCGCTGGGCGATTTCGCGCTCAACGGCAATATCGCGGTGAAATCGCTCTCCGACGCGGGCACGCTGACGACGATCGGCTATGGCCTGCGCTGGACGCCAATCCCGCAGATCCGCCTGATCGCATCCATGACCGACGATCAGGCCGCGCCCACCGGGCAGCAGATCAACAATCCGCTGGTGGTGACGCCTAATATCCCGGTGTTCGACTATGCGACGGGGCAGACGGTCTATGTGTCGCAGACGGGCGGGGGCAATGCGTCGCTGCGCGACAGCGAGCGGCACCTGCTGCGCATTGCGGCGACCATCAAGCCGATCGATTCGAAGGACCTGACGCTGACGGCCAGCTATACGCGCAGCCGCACCGACAATCCGATCGCCGCCTTCCCCACGCCGACTCCGCAGATCGAGGCGGCCTTTGCGCAGCGTTTCATGCGCGATGCGGACGGCACGCTGATCGGCGTCGACGCACGGCCGATCAATTTCGCCGAGGCGCGCAGTTCGCAATTGCGCTGGGGCGTCAATTTCTCGGTGCCGCTCAAGTCGCACATCCAGAAGGTGATGGAGGCGTGGCGCGCCAATGGCAGCAAGCCGGAGGAGAGGCCCGATATCGCCGGGCTGTTCGGCATGCGTCGTCCGCCCGAAGGCGGTGAGCGGCCGGCCGGCGAAGGGCAGGGCGGCCAGAGTGGCCAGGGTGCCCAGAGCGGCCAGGGCGCTCAGGGTAGCCAAGGCGCCCAGGGTGGCCAGGGCGGATCGGACGCCGCGGGCGGCCGCCGTGGACCGGGCGGGCCCTTTGGCGGTCCGGGAGGATTTGGCGGCCCGGGCGGCGGTGGCGGCGGGCGTGGCGGTGGAGGCGGCGGCGGTCGTCTGCAATTTGCGCTGTTCCACACCTGGCACTTTACCGACAGCATCCTGATCGCGCCCGGCGTGCCCCGGCTCGACCTGCTGGATGGCGACGCCGTCGCGTCCAATGGCGGCCAGTCCCGCCATGAGCTTCAGGCGCAGGCCGGCTATTTCAACAATGGCCTTGGCGCGCGCCTGTCCGCCAACTGGCAGAGCGGGACGGATGTGAACGGTGCGCTTGGCGCGGCCAACCAGACGCTGCATTTCTCCAGCCTGGCGACGGCCGACCTGCGGCTTTTTGCCAGCCTGGGGCAGATGCCGGGGCTGGTGCGTAATCATCCCTTCCTGCGCGGTTCGCGGGTTTCGCTGTCGATCACCAACCTGTTCAACACGCGCCAGAGCGTGAGCGACGGAACCGGATCGACCCCATTGCGCTACCAGCAGGGCTATCTCGATCCGCTGGGCAGGACGGTGATGCTGAGCTTCCGCAAGCTCTTCTTCTGATCGCCGGGCGGTGGGCCGGGTGCGCGAAGGTGGCATCAAGAGAGCCGGGGCACGCGCTTTGGCCTTCCATCCGCGCGCATGATGCGCCATAGAACCGGGCATGGCCGACGAGACGACACCCGCGCCCGAGAGCGCACCGACCGCCACTGCCGCTGAGGAAAAGGCTGCGCCTGCTCCTGCCGGCAAGGGCAAGGCCCCTGGCAAGGGCAATGGCAAGATCTGGATGGGGACGGCCGTCGGCATCGGTTCCGCGGCGATCGTCGCGGCGCTTCTCTACACCAAGCGCCGCTCCTGAATCCTTTCCCGGAATGGCTTTTGGCGCCGCGCCGCCGGAGATGACGGCGTGCCGGTGGCGCATGCGCGCGCCCTGCGAACAATGCTTGCCAAATGTGGCTAAATTGTCACATGAACCTTCATGGTCGCAAAGGCGGCGGAACCCGGTGCCTTCCCGTGCATTGTGGGATTCGCATCTGGGTGAAATCGAGAATGAAGAAGCGCGTACTCATTGTTGAAGACGAGATTTTCGTCGCTCTGGAAATCGAACATATCGTTCAGCTTGCAGGGCATGAGGTCTGCGGCATCGCGGCCGATTGCGCCGCGGCATTCGACGCCGCCGATTTTTGCGATATCGCCCTTGTCGACCTCAACCTGCGCGATGGCGCGACCGGGCCGCAGATCGGCCAGGCGCTTTCCGCGCGCGGCGTGCGGGTCATCTATGTGACGGCCAATCCCGCGCAGATCGGCGGCGCGTCGGTAGGGGCGCTGGGCGCGATCACCAAGCCGTTCCGCGATGTCACCATCCGCGACGCCCTGCGGCTGGCGGCCCAGGACGATCCCGATCCGGCGGCGGTCGAGATCGCCGGATTTACGCCGTTCCTTCCGTCTTTCGGCTCATGGCCCGGTCGGGGATATACAGCCTGACGGCAAGCCCGTCCGGCGCCCAGTCGCGTTCCACCCGGCCGCCAAGCTGCCGCTCGGCCGCCAGCGCCATCAGGCGGCTGCCAAAGCCCTGCTGGGTGGGCGCCTGGGCGATGGCGGGGCCGCCCTTTTCGCGCCAATCGATCACACACATGCCGTCGCGCCGGGCGATCTGGACGCCGACCTTGCCGTCGGCGTTGGAAAGCGCGCCATATTTCGCGGCATTGGTGGCCAGCTCGTGGAACAGCAGGGCGATCGGCGTTGCCGAGCGATCGTCGATCGGGCAATCCTCCCCCGTCAGCATGACCCGCGGCCTGCCTTGGGCAAGATAGGGCGAGAAAATCTGCCCCAGCAGGCCCTGAAGGCTGTTATGGGCCTGCGGGGATTGAGTCTCCGGAGATTGGTCCTGTCGGGAAAGGGCGTGCATGTTGTGCGGTCGCACATAGTCATGCGCGCGGCCCAGCGCCATCACCCGGTCGCGCAGATCCTCCGCCGCCTCGGCGATTTCCGGATGCTCGCGGGCGGAGATGCCGATCAGGCCGGCGATCACCGAAAAGATATTCTTGATGCGATGGCTCAGTTCATGCGCGACGATCTCGCGCTCTTCCATCGCGATCTTCTGTTCGTGGATATCGGTGCAGGTGCCGAACCAGCGCGTGATGGCGCCCTGTTCGTCGCGCACCGGCAATGCCCGCCCCAGCGTCCAGCGATATTGGCCGCTATGGTGCTTCAGCCGATATTCGATCTCATAGGGTTCGCCGGTTGCCAGCGAATGCCGCCAGAGCGCCCAGGCCTGTTCCCGGTCGTCTGGATGGAACATGGCGCTCCAGCCCTCGCCATCGGTCGATCCGGGGGATGCGCCCGTGAACTCATACCAGCGGGCGTTGAAATAGTCGTTATACCCGTCCGGCCGGGCGGACCAGACCATCTGCGGCATGGTGTCGGCAAGGATGCGGAAGCGGTTTTCGCTGTCGCTGAGGGCAAGCGCCTTCTGCGCCACCCGTTCGCGGGTTTCGCGGCCGATCCGCCGGCTCTGCAGGCGCATCATCACCTGTGCGGCGAGCACGGCCAGCCCCTCGGCCTGCAGCGGCGTCAGCCCTGCGCGCGGGCGATCGTCGATCACGCACAGCGCCCCAAGGGGGGCGCCCTCGTCCGAGACCAGCGGCGCGCCGGCATAGAAGCGGATATGGGGCGTGCCCGTCACCAGGGGGTTCGTCGCGAAGCGCCCGTCCTGGCGCGCGTCGGGGACGATGAAAAGCGCGGGCGCCGTCATCGCATGGGCGCAGAAGGAGAGCGGGAGCGGCGGCTCTGTGCCTTCCATGCCGATGCGCGACACAAAGCGCTGCCGGTCGATGTCCACGATATTGACGATGCAGATCGGCGCATCGCACAATCTGGCGGCAAAGCGGGTGATGTCGTCCAGCGCTTCGAATCCGCTGGCGTCGAGGTCATATCGGCTGAGGATCGCGGCCCGGTCGGTCTCGGTGCCGCGCCACTCAGCCATCGCCGATCCGTTCGATGTCCGCGCCCACGGCGGACAGCTTTTCCTCCAGCCGTTCATAACCGCGATCGAGATGGTAGACGCGCTGCACCTGCGTCTCGCCCTGCGCGGCAAGGCCGGCCAGCACCAGGCTCATGGAGGCGCGCAGGTCCGTCGCCATCACCGGCGCGCCGGTCAGCTTCTCCACGCCCCGGACGACCGCCGTGCGCCCGCTGACCGCGATATCCGCGCCCATGCGCGCCAGTTCGGGCACATGCATGTAGCGGTTTTCGAAGATCGTCTCAGTCAACACGCTCGCGCCGTCCGCCAGGGTCAGCATGGCCATGAACTGTGCCTGCATGTCCGTGGGAAAGGCCGGATAGGGCGCGGTGGAGATGGTCAGCGGCTTCAGCTTGCCATGCGCCTCGACCAATATGGCGTCTTTCTTCTGTTCGACATGCACGCCGGCCTCGCGCAGGGCGGTCAGGATGGCCAGCATGTCCCCGGCCTCGGCGCCGACCAGCTCCACCGAACCGCCGGTGATGGCGGCGGCGCAGGCATAGCTGCCCGCTTCGATGCGGTCGGGCATGACGCGATAGGTGGCGCCGTGCAGCCGGTCGCGGCCATGGATGACGAGCCGATCGGTGCCGATGCCCTCGATCTCCGCGCCCATGGCGACGAGCAGGCGGCACAGGTCCACGATCTCCGGCTCACGCGCGGCATTTTCCAATGTGCATGTGCCGCTCGCGAGGGCCGCGGCCATCACCGCATTCTCGGTCGCGCCCACCGACACCACCGGGAAGGCATAGGCGCCGCCGGGAAGGCCGCCGTCGGGCGCGGTCGCCTTCACATAGCCGGCGGCCAGTTCGATGGTGGCGCCGAACGCTTCCAGCGCCTTCAGGTGCAGGTCGATCGGGCGGTTGCCGATGGCGCAGCCGCCGGGCAGCGAGACGGTCGCCTCGCCGGCGCGCGCCAGCAGCGGGCCGAGCACCAGGATCGACGCGCGCATCTTGCGCACGATGTCATAGGGCGCCTCGGTGGAGGTGAGGCGGCCCGCCCGCATCGTCATCACCCGGCCGAAATCCTCGGGCCGGGCGCCCTCGATCATGGTCGATACGCCCAGCTGATTGAGCAGATGGCCGAAGCTGTCGACATCGGCGAGGCGCGGCAGGTTGCGCAGCGTCACCGGCTCGTCGGTCAGCAGCGCGCAGGGTAGCAGCGTCAGGGCTGCATTCTTCGCGCCGGAAATGGGAAGGCGGCCTTTGAGCGGGTTGCCCCCGCGGATGTGAATGCGGTCCATCCCGCCGCTTCTTAATGGCTATTGCGGCCCGCGCAAGGCGGCGTTTTCATCGAAAAAAATGCAGCCGCGCGATTTTTTCTAAGCGCTTGAGACAAAATTGGAATCCCGAAAGCCGATCGCGTTGCGCGATGCATGATCCTGCCAGAGGGCGCACGCGCCTCCTTGCCGCCGTGACGACACTGGCGCCCTGGAAGATGCCTGGCGTGCCAGGCAGGCGTTTCGCAGGGCGGCTCGGGCGTTGGGATCAGGCGAGCAGTTCGACATCCCAATAAAGCCAGTCGTGCCAGCTTTCGTGCAGATAGCCGGGCGGGAAGGCGCGACCATGTTCCTGCAACTGCCAGCTGGTCGGGCGGATCGGCTGGACGTGCAGCTGCATATGCGCTTCCTTCGGCGTCCGTCCGCCCTTGCGCAGGTTGCAGGGGGAACAGGCGGTCGCGACATTTTCCCATGTCGTGCGGCCGCCGGCGCGGCGCGGCACGACATGGTCGAAGGTCAGGTCGTTTGGCGATCCGCAATATTGGCAGGCGAAGCGATCGCGCAGGAACAGGTTGAAGCGGGTGAAGGCCGGATGTTCCGACGGCTTCACATATTGCTTCAGCGCGATCACCGACGGGATCTTCATCTGCAGGCTGGGTGAGTGGACTTCGCGGTCGTAATTGGCGACGATGTCCACCCGGTCGAGGAAGACCGCCTTGATCGCCGTCTGCCATGGCCACAGGCTCAACGGATAATAGCTGAGCGGCGTGTAATCGGCATTCAGAACCAGCGCCGGGCAATTTTCCGGGTGCCGGATGATATCGGGATGATACATAGATTGCTCTACCCCCTGACTGCCCCGCTGATCGGCGATAAGCGTGACACCTGCATGACAGCACCAACAGATCATCGTCGTCAAGAGTCGGTATGACGCAACATGCCTTCCCACAGCATATTGTGACGCGTTTCGCGCCCAGCCCGACCGGCCGGCTGCATATCGGCCATGGCTGGTCGGCGCTGATGGCGATGGACGCGGCCCGCGCCGCCGGCGGCCTGTTTCGCCTGCGCATCGAGGATATCGACGGCGCGCGCAGCCGGCCGGAGCATATGGAAGGCATTGTGACCGATCTTGCCTGGCTGGGCGTCGCCTGGGACGGGCCGGTGGTCATCCAGTCGCAACGGCTTGGCCTGTATGCGGCGGCGCTGGACCGGCTGCGGGCGATGGACCTGCTCTATCCCTGCTTCTGCACGCGGGCGGACATCGCGGCGGAGATCGTCGCCAGCGCCTCTGCCCCGCATGGGCCGGATGGGGCGCTCTACCCCGGCACCTGCCGCGCGCTGTCGCTGCAGGAGCGCGCCGCAAGGATGGCGCATGAGCCCCATGCATGGCGGATCGACATGGCCCGTGCCGCCGATCTTGCCGGACCGCTGGCCTGGGTGGACGAGCGGCGCGGCGTCATCGCCGCCGATCCGCGCGCGGCGGGCGATGTCGTGCTCGCGCGCAAGGATGCGCCGGTCAGCTATCATCTCGCCGCGACCGTGGACGATGCGGACATGGGCATCACGCTTGTCCTGCGTGGCGATGACCTGCTGGCGGCGACGCATGTCCACCGGTTGCTGCAGGCGCTGCTCGATCTGCCGACGCCACGCTATCGGCACCATCCGCTGCTGCTCGGGCCGGACGGCCGGCGGCTCGCCAAACGGACCGGCGGGATCGCGCTGGCGGCCATGCGCGACGCGGGCGTCGATCCCATGGTGCTGGCGGCCGATCTGCGCCGCGGACGCTTTCCGGTTGGCATCTCGCTCGCAGGGGCCTAGATTGCCGTCATGAACACTTTCCTTGTCCTGTGCATCATCGCTGCCGGCATCGCGACCGTGGTCGCGCTGATCCGTGGGATCGTCACCTTCCTCAGGACGACCGAGGAAGATTTGAAATCCGGCACCGGCCCCAGCGCGTCCAGCCTGAAGCAGAACCGGATGATGTTCGCCCGCGTCGGCTTTCAGGCGGCGGCGATAATGCTGATCGCGCTGCTTCTGCTGATGAATGGCGGCAGCCAGTAAGACTCCCCCCCTGTAAGGTTTGCGCCTTGGTCAAGCTCAACAAGATCTACACCCGCACCGGCGACGGCGGCACCACCGGCCTTGTCGACGGATCGCGCATCGCCAAGCATGATCCGCGCATGCAGGCGGTGGGCGATGTGGATGAGGCGAACAGCGGCATCGGCCTGGCCGTCGCGGCGCTGGGCGACATGCCCGAAGCGGCGATGCTGCGCATGATCCAGAACGACCTGTTCGATCTGGGCGCGGACCTTGCGACGCCGATCGGCGATGGCGAGGAGCCCGCCTGGGCGCTGCGCATCGTGGAAAGCCAGGTCGCGCGGCTGGAGCAGGAGATCGACGCGATGAACGCGGAACTCTCGCCGCTGGACAGCTTCATCCTGCCGGGCGGCTCGCCTGCCGCCGCCGCCGTGCATCTGGCCCGCGCCGTCGCGCGCAGGGCCGAGCGCAGCGCCACGGCGGCCGCGGCGACCGCGCGCCTCAATCCGCAGGCGCTGGCCTATATCAACCGATTGTCCGACCATCTGTTCGTGCTGGCGCGGCGGCTCAACGGCAATGGCGCGGCCGATATCAAATGGGTGCCGGGCGCCTCGCGCTGACCAACGCCCCGTGCGCCAGGATCACTCTGTGCGTGGGATCATTTCGCCGGTACGACCTTCGCCTGCCACAGCGTCAGCCAGTGCCATGCGCCGCGGCATTCGCCCATGGCGGTGGCTTCGGTGAGGCGGAACATGGCGCCATCCCACATATAGGTTTCGGCGCTGCCGCAATCGCCGAGGCCCCGGCCCTTGGCATAGCTCGACAGTTCGGCGGTCGCCTCGTTCCAGCCGGCATTGACCAGCATGGGTTCGCTGGCATTCTCGCTCCAGCCCGGCTGATAGTCGAAGCGGGCGAAGGCGAATGTCCGGCGGCCGGGCGCGCCGGTGGCGATCAGCGGCACGCTGGAAAAATTATAGGCGCCCGCGCCGCAGGGGACGAGCACGAGCGCGCGTTCATGGCCGAGCGGGTGGATCTCGACGTCCCGGTCCTCCATCTCGTCGGTGCAGCCGGAAATCCTGCCCGCGCTCGCCAGTTCCTGACGCCAGAGCGAGACCGCCTTGGCGGCCGCCAGGGCGGGCCGGCGCAGGACGGGCAGGGCAGGGGCGGCCTTCACCGCCTGCGCGGGCAGCGGGCCGGTGGCGACAAGGGCAGTGATCGTGCCCGCACGCCCCTGCTGCGCATCGAGATAGCGGAAAGCCGCCGCCGCGCCGGCAAGCGAGGGCTTGCCGATTAGCCGCGCGCCCTGTTTCACCTCCAGCACCGTGCCCCGCGCGATGGCGGCGGCCAGGGCGCTCGCCTGCGGGCCTTCGATGCGCAACTCGCCCCGCGTCATCGGCGCGCTCATGGCCTTGCGGCCGTCCACGATGAAATCCAGCGTGCCCGACAGGCTTTCGTCATTGGTGCTGGTCCAGAGGAAAGGCCGGGCCGCTGGCCCCGCGTCGCGCCGGAGGCCGATCATCAAGGCGGTGTCGGACGGGTCGCCCTGTTCGGGGATCAGCGATACGGTCTCGCAGCCATTGCCGTTGTCGCAGCCGATGGTCCAGTCCCTGTAAGTCTGGAGCTTGCCCGGCACGGGCGCCGGCATGGGGGCCGTGGGCGATGTCGCTGCGGCGTGGGCGGATGGCGCGAGCGCCAATATCGCCATCGCGCAAATCCTTGTCATCATGCGGTCGGTCCCCCTTTGACGGCGCAATTACTCCATAACGGAGTGATCGAACAGGGGGAGAAAGACGCCTAGATGCTGAGCATCAGGCCGGCGAGCGCCGCGCTCATCAGATTGGCAAGGCTGCCCGCGACCAGCGCCTTCAGGCCAAGGCGGGCGATCACCGGCCGCTGGTTGGGCGCCAGATTGCCCGTCACCGCCATCTGGATGGCGATCGACGAGAAGTTCGCGAAACCGCACAGCGCAAAGGTGACGACGGCGACCGTGGTGGACGACAGCCCCGCCTGTTCCTTGCCCAGTTCGATATAGGCGACGAATTCGTTGAGCACGATCTTCGTGCCGAACAGGCCGCCGGCCTGCCCCGCTTCATGCCAGGGGATGTTGAGCAGGTACATGACCGGGGCGAACAGCCAGCCGATGATCGTCTGGAAGCTGAGGCCCTGCAGGCCGAACCAGCTGCCGACGCCGCCCAATATGCCGTTCGCCAGCGCCACCAGCGCGACGAAGGCCAGCACCATCGCGCCGACCGCCACCGCCAGCTTGACGCCGGTCTGCGCGCCCTGGGAGGCGGCCATGATCAGGTTCGCGGGCTTCTCCTCGTCATGCGCGTCGGGCAGGATGACGGGCTCGATCTCCGGATCGTCGGGATTGTCGGGCATCATGATCTTGGCCATCAGGATGCCGCCGGGCGCGGCCATGAAGCTCGCCGCCAGCAGATAGTCGATCTTGATGCCCATGGAGGCATAGGCGGCCAGGATGGTGCCCGCGACGCCTGCCATGCCGCTGGTCATCACCAGGAACAGCTGCGCCGGCGTCAGGCTGGCGAGATAGGGGCGGATGACGAGCGGGCTTTCGCTCTGGCCCACGAAGATGTTGGCGGCGGCGCAGAGCGATTCGACCTTCGACACGCCCGTCACCGCCTGGATGGCGCCGCCCACCCATTTCACGATCAGCTGCATGATGCCCAGATGGTAGAGGATGGAGACGAGCGCGGCGAAGAAGATGATGACCGGCAGGGCCGCGATGGCAAAGCTCGCGCCGCCGATTTCCGGCCTCGCCAGCGGGCCGAAGATGAAGTTCGTGCCCGCCTGCGCATAGCCCAGCAGATTGGCGACTCCGCGCGACATGGTGGCGATCACCGCCTTGCCCGCGGGCACATAGAGCACCAGCAGCGCGATGCCCGCCTGCAGCGCAAAGGCGGCGCCCACCACGCGCGGCCGGATGGCGCGGCGATTGGAGGACAGGGCAAAGGCAATGGCAAGGATCAGCAGGATGCCGGCAAGGCCGATCAGCAACTTCATGGCGTACTTTCTTGGACATGCCGGTCCCCCCGGCCCAATTGGCCAATCTATACACGCGATGCGGGGGGCCGCTAGGGCCGATCGACATTGCGCCCATGCCGGCCCGCAAAACGCGCCGTCCCGTGCCATGGCGCGCGAAAGACATGTCGTTGCCCTATGTCTGCCCCTGTTCCGGCGCCTGTTCCGGCGCCACCTGGACTGGAGGACGGTCGGCTGACCGGGACTGCGCCGCACCATCGCCGCAGTGCCGTATCGGCGCAAAATATGCTGCAACGCCCCTTGATATTTGCTGCGGCGCACCCAGATTTCCGACGGCGCCGTCGCACCCCCTCTCAGCGGCGGCGCCTTCCAACATTTTTGACCTTTCCAATGGAGGCCCCCATGACGACAGCCCATGGCTATGCCGCGCCTGCCGGCGACAAACCGTTCGCCCCCTTCACCTTCGAACGTCGTGCGCCGCGCGCCAATGACGTCGCCATCGACATCCTGCATTGCGGGGTCTGTCATTCCGACCTCCACACCGCCCGCAGCGAATGGGACGGCACGCTCTATCCCTGTGTCCCGGGCCATGAAATCGTCGGTCGCGTGCGCGCCGTCGGCGCCGATGTGACCGGATTCGCCGTGGGCGATCTGGTGGGCGTGGGCTGCCTGGTCGACAGCTGCCAGCAGTGCAGCGCCTGCGACGAGGGACTGGAGCAATATTGCGAGAACGGCTTCGTCGGCACCTATAACAGCCCCGATCCGGACTATGGCTACACCTTTGGCGGCTATTCCGACCATATCGTGGTGCGCGAGGAATTCGTGCTCAAGGTCCGTCATGACGAGAAGGATCTGGCCGCCGTCGCGCCGCTGCTGTGCGCGGGCATCACCACCTGGTCGCCGCTGCGCCACTGGAAGGTCGGGCCGGGCATGAAGGTCGGCATCGTCGGCATCGGCGGGCTTGGCCATATGGGTGTGAAGCTGGCCCATGCGCTGGGCGCGCATGTCGTCGCCTTCACCACCTCCGAATCCAAGCGTCAGGATGCGCATGATCTGGGTGCGGACGAGGTGGTCGTCTCCCGCAACGAGGCCGAGATGGCGGCGCATGCCAACAGCTTCGATTTCATCCTGAACACGGTTGCGGCGAGCCATGATCTGGACGCATTCGTTACGCTGCTGAAGCGTGACGGCACGATGACGCTGGTGGGCGTGCCCGAGCATGCGCATCCCAGCCCGACCGTGGCCAACCTGATCTTCCGTCGCAAGGCGATCGCCGGTTCCCTGATCGGCGGCATCGCCGAAACCCAGGAAATGCTCGATTTCTGCGCCGAGCACGGCATCCTGTCGGAGATCGAGGCGATCCCGATGGACGGGATCGAAACCGCCTATGCGCGGATGCTGAAGAGCGACGTCAAATATCGCTTCGTCATCGACATGGCGACGCTGGACAAGGCGGCCTGAGGCTGCCCTGCGGGAAGGGGCGGCGGTTTTGCCGCCCCTTCCCAGCCCATAAAAAAGGCGATAAGCCCGGCGGATGACAGCTTCTGCCTCGCCGGCGCCCGGCATTCCCCGCTCTCTTTTCGTCTTCTCGGTGCTGTACGGCGGCATGGTGTGCATCGCCGGCGTGCTGGGCGTGAAGCAGGTGGCGCTGGGGCCGCTGGCGGTGGAAGCGGGCATCTTCGCCTTCCTGCTGCTGGTCGTCATCTCCAGCGCCATGGCGGAACTGCACGGGCAGAAGGTAGCGACCGCGCTGGTGCGGCTGGGCTTCATCCCGCTCATCGTCTCCGCCGCGCTCATCCGGCTGGTGATCGCGCTGCCGCACGATCCGGGCATGTATCCCCCCGCCATCGAAGCCTTCCCCGTCGTCGTCGGGCAGGGCGCGCGGATGATGATCGCGGGCCTCATCTCCTACGGCATTTCCCAGACGCTCAACGTGCTCATCTTCTCCCGCCTGTCGCAGGGGAAAGGCAGGCTCGTCTGGCTGCGCGGCATGATCGCCAGCGTCGTGTCGCAGATCGTGGACACGGTGCTGTTCATCACCATCTCCTTCTATGGCGAGCGCCCGATTCTGGAACTGATGGCCGGGCAGATGCTGACCAAGGTGGTGCTGTCGATCGTGCTGGTGCCGCTGCTCATCACCGGCTGCATCGCCATCGGCCGTCGACTGGATCGCTAACTTGCGATGACAGCCGGTTGGCCCTATGGGCGCAGCCCATGACCAGCAAGCACGATCCCGACCCCGCCCTGCTCGCCAAGGCAGAGACCCTGACAGAGGCGCTGCCCTATATGCAGCGCTATGCGGGCAAGACCTTCGTCGTCAAATATGGCGGCCACGCCATGGGCGATCCGGAGGCGGCGCGCGATTTCGCCGAGGATGTCGTGCTGATGAAGGCGGTGGGCATCAACGTCATCGTCGTGCATGGCGGCGGGCCGCAGATCGGCGCGATGCTCAAGAAGCTGGGCGTCGAATCGCGGTTCGTGAACGGCCTGCGCGTGACCGATGCGGAAACCGCGCAGATCGCCGAAATGGTGCTGGCCGGTTCCATCAACAAGGAAATCGTCGGTTGGATCGCGGGGGCCGGCGGCCGGGCCGTGGGCATTTCCGGCAAGGATGGCGGCCTTGTGATCTGCGAGAAGGTGGGCGGATCGCGCGCGCCGGACCCCAATTCGGGGATCGAGCGCCATGTCGACCTGGGTTTCGTGGGCGATCCGGTGCAGGTGGACCGGCGCATCCTCGACAGCCTGTCGAAGGACGGCATCATTCCGGTGGTCGCCCCCGTCGGCATCGGGGCGGACGGCCACACCTATAATATCAATGCCGACACCATGGCCGGCGCGATCGCGTCCGAACTCAAGGCGTCGCGCTTCTTCCTGCTGACGGACGTGCCGGGCGTGCTCGACAAGCAGGGGCAGTTGCTCACCGATCTCGATCCGGCGGCGATCCATGGCCTGCGGGACGATGGCACGATCAGCGGCGGCATGATCCCCAAGCTGGAAACCTGCGTGAAGGCGGTGGAAGGCGGCGTCGACGCCGCGGTCATCCTGGACGGGCGCGTGCCGCACGCCATGCTGCTGGAAGTCTTCACCGATCGCGGCGCGGGCACGCTGGTCCGGCGCTGAAACGGTTGTCCGAAGCGGTTGTCCGTCGAACCGGCTGTGTCATTGACAGGATAAGCCGCGCACCCAGCTTGTGGGGCGGGCACTGCCTCGGCTAAGCATTATGAAAGCTATTTGGAGACTGCATGGCCTACGCGCTCTATCAGATCATCGTCATCCTGCTGGACGTGCTGTGGTGGATCATCATCATCCAGGCGGTGCTCAGCTGGCTGATCGCCTTCAACGTGATCAACACCAGCAATGATTTCATCCGCACGATCATGGTCGCGCTCGACCGGATGACACAGCCGATCTACGCGCCGATCCGCCGGATCATGCCGGATCTGGGCGCGCTGGACCTCTCGCCCATGGTCGTGCTGCTGCTGATCGCCATCGTCCGCCAGGCGATCCTGCCGCCGCTGTTCATGTCGATGATGTGAGTTGCTGGCGGGCGGATGGCGAGGCGCTTCTGCTCTCGGTCCGCCTGACGCCGCGCAGCGCGCGGGAAGGCGTCGGCGGGGTGTGGACCGATGAAAAGGGTGCGCTCTGGCTGAAGGCGCAGGTGCGCGCGGTGCCGGAAAAGGGCCGCGCCAACGATGCGTTGATCGCGCTGCTGGCAAAGACGCTCGGCGTGCCGCCACGGGCGATTTCACTGGCGGCAGGGGACAGCAACCGGCTAAAGCGGTTGCGGATCATGGGGCCATGCACGGCGCTGGCCGAGACAATCGAAACACTCGCGGGACTGCAATGACAATCGGCAAGATCATCGACGGCAAGGGATATGCGACGGGGCTGCGCATGCAGGTGGCGGACGGCGTCGCCGCCTTTGCCCGGAAGCTGGGCCGCCGCCCCGGCCTTGCCGTGGTGCTGGTGGGCGAAGACCCGGCCAGCGCCGTCTATGTGCGCAACAAGGGGCGCATGACGGTCGAAGTCGGCATGGAGAGCTTCGAATTCCGTCGCCCCGCCGGCATGGGGCAGGAAGACCTGCTCGACCTGATCGAGGAACTGAACGCCGACGGGCGGGTGGACGGCATCCTCGTCCAGCTGCCGCTGCCCGGCCATATCGACGAGGCGGCGGTGATCGCGGCGATCGACCCGGCCAAGGATGTCGATGGCTTCCATGTCGTCAACAGCGGCAAGCTGGCGGTGGGCGCGCCGGGCATGGTCCCTTGCACGCCGCTCGGCTGCCTGATGCTGCTGAAGGATGAGCTGGGCGACCTGTCGGGGCTGGAGGCGGTCGTCATCGGCCGCTCGAACATCGTGGGCAAGCCGATGGCGCAGCTGCTGCTCGCCGAAAGCTGCACCGTCACCATCGCGCACAGCCGCACGCGCGATCTCGCATCCGTGGTGCATCGCGCCGACATCGTCGTCGCGGCGGTGGGCCGGCCGGAGATGGTGCGCGGCGAATGGATCAAACCGGGCGCGACGGTGATCGACGTCGGCATCAATCGCGTGCCGGCCGAGGAGCCGGGCAAGAGCCGGATCGTCGGCGACGTTGCCACGGCAGAGGCGATCAGCCATGCGCGTGCCATCACGCCGGTGCCCGGTGGCGTCGGCCCGATGACGATTGCGGTGCTGCTGCGCAACACATTGGTCGCGGCGCACATGCGTGCCGGTCTCCCCGCACCCGAGGGGTTGTGAAGGGCGCCGCGCCCGCACTCTGCCTTGGCGCGATGACGGCGGCGATATTCGCCGCGCCCGTCGCTCTTGCCCGGCGCGCGCCGGTCGACGTCGCGCCCAATCCCAGCGCGGTGATCGCCGCCGAACTTGCCTTCGCGCGGGCGGCGCAGGAGCGCGGGCAATGGACCGCCTTTCGCGAGGCCGCCACCAAGGACGCGGTGATGTATGTGCCGCAACAGGTGAGCGCGCAGGTTTGGCTCAAGGAGCGCAAGGACCCGCCGGCCGCCGTCAGGTGGCAACCCTTCATCGCCTATGTCTCCTGCGACGGCACCACCGGCGTGACGACGGGCGCATGGCAGCGACCCGATGGCACCCAGGGCTATTTCACCACCGTCTGGCGGCGCGATCCCAAGCGCGGGTGGCAATGGATACTGGATCATGGCGACGCGCTGAAGGCACCGCGCCCGGCGCCCGAAATGCTGACCGGCAAGGTCGCGACCTGCCCGCCGCGCGGACGGCGCGGGCCGGGCGGCGAGGGCGTTCCGCCGCCACAACCATCCAGCAGCCCGCAGGAACGGCATGGGCCGGCAGCGCAGGCCGTGCCGACACCGGGCGAGGGGCACTCGCCGGACGGGACGCTCAGCTGGAAGATGACGGTCGCGCCCGATCTGTCGCGCCAGCTGGTCGTGCGCATGCGCCAGGGGGAGGGGGAGGTCGTCATCCTCACCGACAACGTGGGCGCGCCGTCATGATGGCGCTGTTCATCTCCGCCTTCGTCACGCTGTTCGTCGTGATCGACCCGCCCGGCTGCGCGCCGATCTATGCCAGCATCACCACCGGCGCGAGCGCGGAGCAGCGGCGTTCGATGGCGCTGCGTGCCGTCGGCATCGCCACGGCCATCCTCATCGTCTTCGCGCTGTGGGGCAAGCAGCTGCTGGGGGCGCTGGGCATTCAGCTCGACAGTTTCCGGATCGCGGGCGGCATCATGCTGTTCCTGATCGCGATGGACATGGTGTTCGAAAAGCGCACGGAACGCCGCGAGGAACGCGCGCAGAAGATCGCGGAGACGCCCGAGGTGGAGGATGTCTCCGTCTTCCCCATGGCGATGCCGATGATCGCGGGGCCGGGCTCCATCGCCACCGTCATGCTGCTGATGGCGCGCGCCGATGGCCTGCAGGAGCGGCTGGCGGTGATGGCCGCCATGGCCACCGTGCTCGTGCTGATGCTCGGGGCGCTGCTGGCCGCCGGGCCGCTGATGAACCTGCTCGGCAAGAAGATCGAGGCGGTGATCACCCGGCTGCTCGGCGTGCTGCTCGCGGCGCTTGCCGCCCAGTTCGTGATCGACGGGCTGAAGGCGAGCTTCTAGAGCATCGCCTATTGAACCTGATCCGGGGGCGAACGGGGAGAAGGTGATTCACATTTGCTGCACCCCAGGGCGGTGAATGATGAGATGGAATCGCTCACCGCCCCGATTGTCTTTTGTTTTCCGTATTCTGCGAGCCGTCGGCTGTACCAGCCGACTTCATAATGCTTCAGCTGCGCACGTCGCCTTCCGTGATCGGCACGATCTTGATTTCGACGCGGCGGTTCTGCGCCTTGCCCTCGGCTGTCGTGTTGGATGCGATTGGCTGGGTTTCGCCAAAGCCGCGCGTGGCGATGCGGGCGGACTGCACGCCATGGCTGCTCAGATAATTGGCGACCGATTGCGCGCGCCGTTCCGACAGGCCTTGATTATAGGCGTCGCTGCCGTCGCTGTCGGTGTGGCCGTACACGTCGATATAGGTCTTGGGATATTGCGACAGGGTTGAAGCGACCTCGTTCAGCGTCGGCTGGAACTGGGGCTGCACACTGGCATCGTCATAGGCGAAGGTGATGCCCGAAGGCATGCGCAGCAGCAGGTTGTCGCCCTCGCGGATCACGTCGACGCCGCTGCCGGCGGTCTGCTCGCGCAGCTTGCGTTCCTGTGCGTCCATGTAGGAACCGATGCCCGCGCCGGCGACGGCGCCGATGCCCGCGCCCAGGATCTTTTCCGTGCGGTCATGCCGGCCGCCCACCAGGTCGCCCAGCAGATATCCGCCCAGCGCACCGCCGATGCCGCCGATCGCGGCCTTCGACATGCGGCGCTCGCCCGTCTGCGGATCGGTGGTGCAGGCGGTGGTGGCGAGCATCGCCGTCAGCCCTGCGGCGCAGATCAGTTTGCGTGCGGTATTCATCGATAATCTCCCTTGCCTTGTACCCAAATGCCCCTGGGCGCGGTCGGGCCGCACCCGATGGTCTGCGGCATCAGCGCCCGGCAATCTACTTTGTTCCACATGCGAACTGAACCTTCGATGATCTAGCTGTTGTGAAATCGACAGTTTGACGGCATGAGGGGGAAGACCGCCATGGCCAACCTTCCTTCCCCGCTGAGCCCGCTCTCACCCTTCCCATGGGTGGACCTTATCATCATTCTGGCGCTTGTGACGCTGAATGGTGTCTTTTCGATGTCGGAACTGGCGATCGTTTCCGCCCGCAAGCCGCGCCTTGCCGCGATGGAAAAGGCCGGCAGCCGGGGCGCGCGGGTGGCGCTCAGGCTGGCGGCGGACCCGGGCAAGTTCCTGTCCGCCGTGCAGATCGGCATCACCCTGATCGGCATCGTCGCGGGCGCCTATTCGGGCGCGAGCCTTGGCATGCCGGTCGCGCAGCGGCTGGCGCGGCTGGGGATATCGCCGGAGCTTGCCGGCAATCTCTCGCTCGTCCTCGTCATCGGCCTGACCACCTATGCCTCGCTGGTCGTGGGCGAACTGGTGCCCAAGCAGTTCGCGCTGCGTGCGCCCGAAACCATCGCCGCGCTGGTCGCCCCCGCCATGTCGTGGATCGCGCGGATCACCGCGCCGCTGGTGTGGCTGCTGGACGGCAGCACGGGTCTCATCTTCCGCCTGCTGGGCCTCGCCCGCGAATCGCAGAGCCAGGTGACGGCGGAGGAACTGCACCTGATCGTCGCCGAAGCCAGCAAGTCAGGCATCATCGAGGAAAGCGAGCGCGCGATCATCTCCGGCGTCGTGCGCCTGGCCGACCGCCCGGTGCGCGAGGTGATGACCCAGCGCATGGATGTCGACTGGATCGACGTGAATGCCGATGCCGGGGCGATCCGCGCGCGGCTGCTGGAAACGCCGCACACCCGCCTGCCCGTGGGGCGCGGATCGGTGGAGGATATCATCGGCGTGGTGCAGGCGCGCGACATCATGGCGGCGCTGTTCCGTGGCGAGACGCTGGACCTGACGGCGCTGCTGCGCAGGGCGGAGGTCGTGCCCGATCAGGTCGATGCGATGGACGCGCTGGACGTGCTGCGCCGGTCCGAAGTGCCGATGGTCATGGTGCATGACGAATATGGGCATTTCGAAGGGATCGTGACGCCCGCCGACCTGCTTTCCGCCATCGCCGGCGAATTCGCGTCCGACCGCGCCGATGACGACGAGCCCGACCTGGTGGAGCGCGAGGACGGCAGCCTGCTGGTCTCCGGCCAGATGCCGGTCGACGCGCTGGCCGAACGCATCGGCATCGACCTGTCGGAAGACCGCGATTATGCGACGGTCGCGGGCCATGTGCTCTGGCTGCTCAAGCATCTGCCCGAAGTCGGCGAATATGCCGAGGACCAGGGCTGGCGCTTCGAGATCGTCGACATGGACGGGCGCAAGATCGACAAGCTGCTGCTGAGCGAGCGATAGAGCATGATCCGATCAGATTGAATCGGACCATGCTCTATTTATCTTTTGTTTTCCGCATTTTCCGAGTCGTCAGATGATCCCATCTGACTAGAAAATGCTCTAGGCGGAAGGGCGAGCCGACAGCCCCTTATCCTTTTGTTAACCATGATGGGTTAGCGCTGCGGGCATCCATTGCCTTCAACGGGTGCCGTCATGTCGCTCTTTTCCTACATCAATGCCAACAGCAGCCAGACAAGCAGTTCTTCCGGTTCGCTCAGCCCCCTCTATACGACGACGCTCCAGCAGCTTGCGAGCAGCCAGCAACAGGCGGCGACGACAGCCGCATCGGCGGGGGCATCGTCAGGCAATGGCGTGACCATTTCGGCCGCGGCAACGGTCGCCGCCGCCACGAGCGCCGACGCGAAGAAGGATGCCGCGACGCTCACGTCCGAGATTCGCGATGCGCTCGACCAGCAATATCGGGCGGCAAGCGCGGCGGGCAAGGCAAGCGGCAAGGCCGACCTGACGACGATGAGCCCCCGCGCGCTCTCCATCATCGTCCTGAACGGCGCGGGCACATTCAGCCAGAGCGAGGTGATGGAAGCGAAGGCGGAGATGCGCGGCCGCGACCGTGCGGCGCTGCTGGAGGCGATTGCGACCGACTTCAGCGCCACCTCGCTGGACGCCTATCAGATGCAGCGCGTGGAGAGCTTTGCCGGCATGAGCGATGAGGAACGTGCCGTGCGCTGGACAAAGCTGTAACCTGCCCTTCGTTGTCATGAACCCGACTGAATCTGCCGGATTTGGACAGGGTGTCAGCGGCCCGGCCTGGTCCATAATCCCGGACGGGGCGTGGCCGCCGGCCATGTCCGCGCCCGCCCGATGGCTTGCAGCCCGGCCTTCGCGACCCAGCCCAGCTTGTCCCGCCGGGGAGTGACGACGCGGTCGACCCACGCCCGTTCGCCGCGCCGCGCGACTTCCCGCGCGATATCGCCATAGATGCCCGCCGCGCTCAGCACCGCCCAGGCCGATCGAAAGCCAAGCGCGCCGGTGCCATGGCGGGCGCTCTCCTCATAAGCCGACGCCATGTCGGCGAGGCGCCGTCCAAGCATCGCAAGGGCGGGGCGGGATGCGGGCGCGCCTATCGCATCCGGCGTCAATCCCACGTCCTCAAGCCATGCGGTTGGCAGATAGCATCGCCCGGCTTCCGCATCGTCGCCCACGTCGCGGGCGATATTGGCAAGCTGGAAGGCAAGACCAAGGTCGCAGGCGCGGTCCAGCGTCGCCTCGTCCTCCGGAGGAACGCCCATCACCACCGCCATCATCAGGCCGACGGCGCCCGCGACATGATAGCAATAGCGCAGCAGATCGTCCTGGCTTTGCGGTCGCCAGCCCGCCGCATCCAGCGCGAAGCCTTCGATCAGGTCATGGGCGAAGCGATGGGGCAGGCGGCATTCGGCGGCGACCACGCCCAGCCCGTCAAAGGCCGGATCGCCCGTCGCTCGTCCCGCCAGCGCCGCGTCGGTCAGCGCGCGCATATGGGCAAGGCGCGCCTGCGGATCGCCCACCTGTGCCATCGCGCCGCCATGGTCCTGCCCGTCGGCCAGATCGTCGCAGGCGCGGCACCAGCCATAGAGCAGCCATGCCCGCGCGCGCGTGACCGGATCGAACAGTTTCGAGGCGAGGGCGAAGGATTTTGAGCCCTTCGCGATGCTCTCCCGCGCGTGCGCGACGAGCGCCGCGCGGTCGAAGATCACAGGTTCGACGCCTTCATCCTGAAGATGGTTTCATGCGGCTGATAGGCGGCCATGGCGTCCAGCAGCTGCTCGATGGTCTCGCCGGTGACGAGGATGCCGGCATGCTGGGGGCGGATGAAGCCGACCGCGATCATATGCCGGTTGAAGGCGATCAGCTGGTCGTAGAAGCCCGCGACATTGAGCAGGCCGACCGGCTTTTCATGATAGCCAAGCTGCGCCCAGCTGACCGCTTCCCACAGCTCGTCCATCGTGCCGACGCCGCCGGGCAGGGTGACGAAACCGTCGGACAGGTCGGTGAACATCTGCTTGCGCTGGTGCATGTTGGGGACGACGTGCAGCTGCGTGCAGCCGCGATGCGCGACCTCGGCGCTGACCAGCGCTTCGGGGATGATGCCGATCACCTCGCCGCCCGCCGCCAGCGCCGCGTCCGCCACCGCGCCCATCAGGCCCAGCCGCCCGCCGCCATAGACGACACCGATGCCCCGCGCCGCCAGCGCCCGGCCCACCAGCTTCGCATATTCGACATAGACCGGATCGGCGGGGGTCGCCGAACCGCAATAGACCGCCAGTCGCTTCACCTGCCCATATCCTCCAGCATCAGTTTCGCCGTTGCCTTGGCACTGCCCACCACGCCGGGAATGCCCGCGCCCGGATGCGTGCCCGCGCCCACCAGATACAGGTTGGGGATGACATCGTCGCGATTATGGCCACGGAAATAGGCGCTCTGCGTCAGCAACGGCTCAAGGCTGAAGGCGCTGCCCTTGTGCGCGGCAAGATCGCGCGCGAAATCGGGCGGGGCGTAATGGAATTGCGTGACGATGCGCGAGCGGATGTCGGGGATCAGCCGCCGCTCGATCTCGTCCAGGATGCGGCCCGCATAGGTCGCGCCATAGGCGTCCCAGTCGATCGGCAGCTTGCCCATGTGCGGCACCGGGGCGAGCGCGTAGAAGGTCGAGCAACCCTCCGGCGCCATCGACGGATCGGTGATCGTGGGGTGGTGCAGGTAGAGCGAGAAATCCGCCGGCAGCACGCCATGCTGGTAGATGTCGGTCAACAGCCCCTCATAGCGCGGCCCGAACAGGATCATATGGTGCGGGATGCCCGGCCAGCTGCCCCTGATGCCGAAATGCACGACGAACAGGCTGGGCGACCAGCGCTTCCGCGCCAGCCTTTCGCCCTGCTTCTGCCCGCGCGGATGGTGGGCGAGCAGGTCGCGATAGCTGTGCATCAGGTCGGCGTTGGAAGCGACCATGTCCGCTTCGCCCCGCCAGCCGCTTTTCGTGCGGACGGCGGTGGCGCGGTCGCCGATGGTCTCGATCTGCGCCACCGCGTCGCCCAGCCGCAGCACGCCGCCCAGCCGCTCGAAATGGCGGGCCATGCCGGCGATCAGCTGGTTGGTGCCGCCCCGCGCGAACCACACGCCGCCGTCCTTTTCCAGCTTGTGGATCAGGGCATAGATGGCGCTGGTGCTCATCGGATTGCCGCCGACCAGCAGGCTGTGGAAGGACAGGGCCTCGCGCAGCTTCTCGCTCTTCACGAAGCTGGAGACCATCGAATAGACCGATCGCCACGCCTGATAGCGGGCGAGCGCGGGCGCCGCCTTCACCATCGAGGCGAAGTCGAGGAAGGCGACATGGCCGAGCTTGCGATAGCCCTCTTCATAGACGCCGGCGGCATAGTCGAGGAAGCGTTCATAGCCCGCGACATCGGCGGGATCGAGCTTGGCGATCTCCCGCCGCAGGCCGGCCTCGTCGTTGGAATAGTCGAAATTCGTGCCGTCCGGCCAGTTGAGGCGGTAGAAGGGCGACACCGGCATCAGCGTCACATCCTCCGCCATGTCGTGGCCGGTCAGGCGCCACAGTTCGGACAGGCAGTCGGGATCGGTGATGACGGTCGGGCCGGCGTCGAAGGTGAAGCCCTCCTTGTGCCACACATAGGCGCGGCCGCCGGGGCGATCGCGCGCCTCCACCAGGGTCGTCTGCACGCCGGCGGACTGCAGGCGGATGGCGAGCGCCAGCCCGCCAAAGCCTGCGCCGATGACGATCGCGGTGCGGGTCATCGGGAATCCCTGTTCATAAGTGCGTGCATGGCGGCCCTTATGGGCACCGGGGGGCGGCCGCACAAGATGCGGGCCTTGTCAAAAATGGTCGAGCGGCCGGCATAGAAACGGCCGACAAGCGCGGGCGAAAGGCGATAGAAACGCGCGAAAATCCGCCAGCGCTGGTCCGGGGCGGCGGCACGGAAGAGCATCCGCCCGAGCAGGCGGTAATAGCCCCCGGCGCGCCAATGGCGGGCGGCGCGGGCGCGGCTCCAGCGGGCAAGGGCCGTGCCGTCCATCGGCCAGACCTCTGCGATGGCGCGCGCGAAGGCGGCGGCATCGGGCAGCGAATAGCCGGTCAGCGGGTGAAACAACCCGGCGCGCGTGCCGGCGCGGGCAATGCCGTCCGATCCGGGCCAGAATCGGTCGAAATCGCCGCCATGAACGACTGGGATGATGCCCTGCTCCTCATGGACGATGGCATCCACCCGCCAGCCGCGCGCCTGCGCATAGGCCGCGATGCGGGCGCGAATGGCAGGGGTGTCGAGCGCGCCATCGTCGCTATAATAGGTATCCTCGACGAAGATATCGGTGGCGCTCATGGGCAGCAGGTAGACGAAGCGATAGCCGCCCTGCTGCGCCACATCGGCATCCATGATGACCGGGCGCTCAAGGCCATGGGGGGCGGCGAGGCGAAAGCGCTGGCCGACGAATTTCTGCCAGCCGCAATCGAGCACGGACAGGTCGCCGCCGCCGCGCGCGTCGATCACGGCATGGGCGGTGATGTGGCGCCCGTCCTCCAGCGTCGCACTGTCCGGCGTCAGGGTGGCGACGGGGGCGTCGGTAAGGATGGCGACATTGGCCAATGTCCGCAAATGGGCGTCAAGGCTGGTCGAGGCGATGCTGTTATAGGGCGTGTCGAGCGTGCGCGCGAAGCCGGGGAAGCGCACGACATGCCCCTTGGGCCAGCGATGGGTGACGATCGGCGCGACCAGCTCGGCCTCATCCGGCGCCAGATCGCCGTCGAAGAAGGACCAGAGATGATTGCCGCCGAGCGTCGCGCCCTGTTCGACCAGCAGGATGCGCGCCTGCGGGTGCCGCGCGGTCATCGCCATCGCGATCAGCCCGCCGGAAAGCCCCCCGCCGATGATGGCGAGATCGCAGGCAAAAGAGGCGGGCTGGTCGGTCACGGGAACCGCTTAGAGTATCGTGCGGCAAATGTGGATATCTATCCCCGTTCACCCCCGGACCAGGCTCGGGGCAGGCTCAGCCCGAACGGATCAGATTAGACATTTGACCATCACGGATACTCTAGCGGCAGGCATGCACCGCGGGAGGCGCCGCTTTACAGCTTCCCGTAGCGCGCCTCGAACCCGGCGGTGTCGCCGGCGGCGAGCAGCTTGGCCTGGTCGATCCACTGGTCGCGCACGGGGCGGCCCTTGAAATTGCCCAGTTTGTCGTCGACCGCGGCGATGTCCGCATTGGTCCAGGCGGCGATCTGGGCAAAGCTGGTCACGCCGAGCGTCCCCAGCAAGGTGGCGAGCTTGGGGCCGACGCCCTTCAGCAGCAGCAGATTGTCGGCGCCGCCCAAGGGCGCGGGTGCCGCAGGGGCTGGAACCGGCGCAGGTGCTGGTACGGGTGCAGGTTCAGGGGCGGGCGTGGGCGCTTCCGGCACGGCGGCGACGGCTGGCGACGCCGGGATCTGGACGCTTTCCACCGGCGCGGCAGGCGGCAGGTCGGCGAGTGGTTCGGGCGCTGGCGGTGAGGCGGGCGGCGTGGGCGGCACTGCCTTCACCACCGGGGGAATGGCGACGGGCGGGGATGGTGGCGCGGCCTCGACGGGCTTTGTGTCGACCGGCGCTGCCGCATCGCGCTTGCGCCCGGTCAGCAGGAACATGACGACGATCACCACCAGCAGGGCGATCAGCAGCCACAGGCCATATTCGGCGAAAAATTCGGACATGTGCATGCTCTCCCTTGATGCTGGCCCTTGATACTGGCTTGATATTGGGGCCGCTTCGGGCGGCGTCAAATCGTGATGATAGCGATGAACGCGGATCAGTCCACCTGGAGCGATGTCTTATCAGATGATTCCATCTGACGACTTGCAAACCGCTTAGGCTTCGCGCTTATCCTTCCGTTTCGCGCGCCACCTCGCGCCAGCCGATGTCGCGGCGGCAGAAACCGGTGGGGAAGGCGATGGCATCGACCGCGCGATAGGCGGCGGCCTGCGCCTGCGTCACATTGCTGCCGGTCGCAGTGACGTTGAGCACGCGCCCGCCATTGGCGACCAGTGTGCCGTCCTTCGTCGCGGTGCCGGCGTGGAAGACGCGGGCGCCGGTGGTTTCCGCCGTGTCGATGCCGCCGATCGTGCCGCCCTTTTCCGGCGTGCCGGGATAGCCCTTCGCCGCCATGACGATGGTGATCGCGGTATCGTCCGACAGTCGCACCGGGCCGTGATCGGCCAGTTCGCCTTTCGCCACCGCCAGCAGCAGCGCGGCCAGATCGTTCTCCAGCCGCATCATCAGCACCTGGCATTCCGGGTCGCCGAAGCGGGCATTATATTCGATCAGCTTGGGGCCGGTCCCGGTCAGCATCAGCCCGGCATAGAGCACACCGCTATAGGGCATGCCTTCCGCCGCCATGGTGGCGACGGTTGGCCGGATGATTTCTGCCATCACTCGCGCTTCGAGGGCGGCGGTCAGCACCGGGGCGGGGCTGTAGGCGCCCATGCCGCCGGTATTGGGGCCGGTGTCGCCATCGCCGACGCGCTTATGATCCTGCGCCGAGCCGAAGGGGATGATCGCGCTGCCATCGGTCAGGGCGAAGAAGCTTGCTTCCTCGCCGGTCATAAACTCTTCCAGCACCACTTCCGCGCCCGCCGCGCCGAAGCCGCCGGAGAACATGTCGGCGATAGCGGCCTCCGCCTCAGCGCGGGTCATGGCGATGATGACACCCTTGCCCGCGGCAAGACCATCGGCCTTGATGACGACGGGCAGTGGGAAACGGTCGAGCGCGGCGAGGGCGTCGGCGGCGCTGGTCGTGCGCACATAGCCGGCGGTGGGGATGTTCGCCCGCGCGCACAGATCCTTGGTGAAGCCCTTGGAGCCTTCCAGTTGCGCGGCCGCCTGCGACGGGCCGAACACGGGCACGCCGGCCGCGCGCAGGCTGTCGCCAAGCCCGTCGACCAGCGGCGCTTCCGGGCCGATGACGACAAGGCCGATCGCATGGTCCGCGCAGAAAGCCGTCACCGCGGCATGATCCGTCGCGTCGAGGTCGACCAGGCTTGCATGCTGGGCTATGCCGGGATTACCCGGTGCGGCATAGAGCGTCTGCGTCAGCGGAGATTGCGCCAGCTTCCACGCCAGCGCATGTTCGCGCCCGCCGCCGCCCAGCAGAAGGATGTTCATCAACGTCATGTCCCCGACCAGTGGTTTCCCGGATTATAATGACGGCACGGACCCGTCGGGGCGCCTGTTAGCCGAGGAAACCCCCGGCGACAACGCGCCGCCGCTGACGGTGAGCGAATTGTCCGGCCTGCTCAAGCGCACGGTGGAGGATCGCTTCGGCCATGTGAAGCTGCGCGGCGAGATTTCCGGGTTCAAGCGGGCGGCGTCCGGCCATGTCTATCTGGCGCTGAAGGACGACAATGCCGTGATCGACGGCGTGATGTGGAAGGGCGGCGCGCAGCGGCTCGCCTTCGCCGCGCAGGACGGGGTGGAGGTGATCGCCACCGGCCGCCTCACCACCTATCCGGGCCGTTCCAAATATCAGATCATCATCGAGCGGATGGAATTGGCCGGCGAAGGCGCGCTGATGGCGCTGCTGGAAAAGCTCAAGCGCCAGTTGGGTGCCGAGGGGCTGTTCGATCCCGCGCGCAAGGTGCCGTTGCCGTTCCTGCCGAAAGTGATCGGCGTGGTGACGTCCCCGACCGGCGCGGTCATCCGCGACATCCTGCACCGGCTGGAGGATCGCTGCCCGACCCATGTGCTCGTCTGGCCGGTGCTGGTGCAGGGCGAGGGCGCGGCGGCGCAGGTGGCCGCCGCCGTGCGCGGTTTCGATGCGATCCGGCCCGGCGGCCCGGTGCCGCGCCCCGATCTGGTGATCGTGGCGCGCGGCGGCGGCTCGATCGAGGATCTGTGGGCCTTTAACGAAGAAGTCGTGGTGCGCGCGGTCGCCGCCTGTTCCATCCCGATCATCTCGGCCGTGGGGCATGAGACGGACACGACCCTGTGCGATTATGCCGCCGACATCCGCGCGCCCACGCCGACCGCCGCCGCCGAAATGGCGGTGCCGGTGCGGGCCGAGCTGATGGCATTCCTGACTGAACAGGGGCTGCGCATGGGGCGGGCGAGCCGGCGCGGCATTGCGCAGGCGCGCGAGCGTCTGGACATGCAGTTGCGCCTGATGCCGCCGCCCGACCGGCTGCTGGCGCCGCAGCGGCAGCGCGCCGACGATCTGGGCGAAAGGCTGGCGCGGGGGCTGCGGCACCGGCTGGCCGATGCGGGCCGTGCGCTCGCGGTGGCCTCCGGCGCCTTGCGTCCCGCGCTTCTGGCGCAGCGCGTGTCGCGGGAACGGCAGCGGCTGGAGAGTGCCCGGCTGCGGCCCGAATTGCTGACCCGCGCGCTTGCCAATGCCCGCACGACGCTGGAGCAATTGTCGCGCCTCGCCATCTCGCTCAATCCCGATGCACCGCTGACGCGTGGCTTTGCGCGGGTGATGGCGGGCGACCGGCTGGTCCGATCGACCGGCGAGGCGCGTGCCGCGGGCCACTTCACGCTCACCTTCGCGGATGGCAGCGTGCCGGCGGCGATTGCGGGGCAGGGTGCCCCTCCCGCCAGCCCGGCGCCCCTTGAGCAGGATGCCGCAGTGGATATATCTTCGTCCCCGAAGGCCGCGCGCAAGCTGCGGCCCGAAGACATGCGAGAGACGCGGCAGCAGGATCTGTTCTCCTGATGCGCCGCGACCGAACCGGGAATGCATTGCCATGCTGATGTCCAACCATGATCGCCCCGCCAGGCTGCACTATATGGCCTACAGCTTCCGCGTGCTGTCGCCTGGCGACCATGTGCTGTGCGCGGTGACGGGCGCCAAGATCGCGCTGGAGGACCTGCGTTACTGGAGTATCGCCCGGCAGGAGGCCTATGCGAGCGCGGCGCTCTCCACCGAGGCGGAGTTGAAGGACAGGGCGAGGCGCGGCATCCCCGCATGAGTGGCTTCACGCGTTGCTGGCTGTTCGCGGCATCGATCACGCCGCTGCTGGCCGCTTGTGCCGCGGTGCCGCAGGCGGACGCGCCGGTCGCTGCTGCGCCGCCTTCGATCCGGACCGTGCCCGAACGGCGCATCACGCAGGAGCCGGTGCAGGCGCGCTTCGCCCTGGAGGGTGCGCCGACCCAGGGCGGTATGCTGGTCGGCACGGCACCATCCGGCACGGCGACGCTGACGCTCAACGGCCAGTCGGTGCCGGTCGAAGCCGATGGCCGCTTCCTCATCGCGTTCGACCGGGATGCGCCGCCCGTCGCAACGCTGGTTGCGCAGTTGAAGGATGGCCGGTCCGTGCCCCTGGCGCTGACCGTGGCGCCGCGCGCCTGGCGGATCGAGCGGATCAACGCGCCGCTGCGCCCGACGCGGGACACCGAGGCCTTCCTGGCGCTCCGCAAGCCCGAACTGGAAAGGATTGCGGCCGCGCGCCTGGCAAAGACCGACAGCGAGGGCTGGCGCCAACGCTTCGCCTGGCCGCGCACGGGGCGCATTTCCGGCCTTTTCGGGGCGCAGCGCATCTATCAGGGGCAGGCGGGCGCCTATCATGGCGGGGTGGATATCGCCGCCGCAACGGGCGATGCGGTGCTGGCGCCGGCCGACGGCGTTGTCGTGCTGGCGGCGGACCATCCCTTCACCCTGGAAGGCAATCTGCTGATGATCGATCATGGCGCCGGGCTCAATAGCGCCTTCCTGCACCTGTCGCGCATCGACGTGCGGGAGGGGCAGCATGTGGTGAAGGGGCAGCAGATCGGCGCGGTTGGAGCGACCGGCCGGGCCACCGGGCCGCATCTCCACTGGGCGATGAAATGGCACGATGCGCGGATCGATCCGCTGCTGGTGGCGGGGCCGATGCCGGGCAGCTGATCTGCAGGCGTGGGGCGCCGGGCCGCGATTTCACGATTTAATGACCGCCCGATGACCGCCCGAAGTCCGATCGGGCAGGAAGATTTCGTTACTTTCTTCCTGCGTCGCGGCAAAGCGGGATCAATCATATTGCGCTCTTGCCACAGACTGAAACAATGTTGCCAAATGCTGCGATTTGGCACCTATGTGACGGCCTGTTGCATAATTACTACATCTCATCTCAAAAGCGGAAATGCCCGCTTTGCCGTGCTTTACACCTGTCTGACCGCCGCGCAGACTGAGGGCAGCCCGTGCATAGGGGTTGCTGTCGGGCAACGCGGGTCTGTCGGGAAATCGGCGACCTCACCCCTTTGCGCGTTAGCATGAAACAGGGGGCCTGAACGGGCCCTTACTCCAGAGCAAGGGACTGGATAGTGAAGAATATCTCGAAAATCGGACTGCGCGGCAGCGCAGCATTGCAGACGCTTGCGCTGGTCGGCGCTGGCTTTACGGCCTTCTCCGCCCCGGCGTTTGCGCAGGAGCCTCAGGCTGCCGCCACCGGCAATGACGATGTCATCGTCGTCACCGGCTCGATCCTGCGTCAGGCGGACAAGATTACCGTGTCCCCCGTGACCACCGTCACCAGCGAATCGCTTGACAAGCGCGGCGTGTCGACCGTGCAGGACGCGATCCAGACGCTGGCGGCGAACAACGGTCCGGCACTGACCAACAGCTTCTCGGCGAACGGTGCGTTCGCGGCGGGTGCTTCGGCGGTCTCGCTGCGTGGCCTGTCGACCAGTTCGACCCTGGTGCTCTTCGACGGCCTGCGTGCAGCTTATTATCCGCTGGCTGACGACGGTTCGCGCAACTTCGTCGACCTCAACACCATCCCCGACGACATCGTCGAGCGGATCGATGTGCTGCGTGACGGCGCTTCGTCGGCTTACGGCGCCGACGCGATCGCCGGCGTGGTCAACATCATCACCAAGAAGCAGGTCACTGGCATCAGCGGCCGCGCCGAAGGAGGCGTTTCCAGCCGCGGCGATGGCCAGCAGTATCGTCTGTCGATGACTGCGGGCATGGGCGACCTCGATGAGGACGGCTACAACGCCTATATCAGCGGCTTCTACTATCAGTCGAAGATGGTGAAAAACAGCCAGCGTGGCTATCCGTACAATTCGGACGACCTGCGCAACGTGTGTAACGACGGCACCTGCGGCGGCAACGGCGTAATCAATGGTTCGAACGACGGCAGTGCCTTCGCGCTTGGCACGGCTGCCAACTTCATGGTCCGTCCCTATGACGCGACCAACACGACGGCGCTGGGAACGTATCAGAATCTGGGCAGCAACTGCGGCGTGGGCACGGCCTACACGCTCACCGCGGCCGAACGTGCAGCCGCACCGACGGCGCCGGGCACTGTCTGCCAGTATGACTACACCAAGCTGTACGGCGTGATTCAGCCGAACATCCAGCGTTGGGGCGCATCGGCCAAGTTCACCGGCCGCATCAATGACTCGCTGGAAGCCTATGCTGAGTTCAACTTCATGCAGAGCAAGGTGGATTATACCGGCGATCCGGCGGCCATTCGCGCCGTGGCGCCGACCGGCATCTACTATCCACAGTACAGCACGTCTGATGGCGCCGCAAACCGTGCTCCGGGTTCGGCCATCCTGACCTTGCCGATCTATGTCTGCCCCGAGCGCGTCAACTGCGCGACCTCGGCCAACCGCACCCTCAACCCGAACAACCCGTTTGCGGCTCAGGGGCAGGTGGCACGTCTCATTGGTCGTGACATCAACAATGTCACCAACAACGAGACCCGCAACCGTGCCTATCGCGCGGCCTTCGGCCTCAGCGGTTCGCTCAGCGACAAGATCACCATCGACATTGGCGCAACCGCGATGCATGACGAACTGCGTCGTAAGTCGGACGGCTATGTCTACATCCAGCACCTGCTGGACGTGATCGCAGACGGCACCTACAATTTCGTCAATCCGGCTGCGACGCCGCAGTCGGTTCTCGACTACCTGATGCCGACCAACATCACCAACGCAACGTCCGATCAGTATCAGCTCCAGGCCAACCTGGGCGTCGAGCTGATGGACCTGCCCGGTGGCCCGCTGCAGCTGGGTGTCGGTGGCTCGATCCGTTATGAAGCCGTGGATTCGCCCAGCGGGAACTCGGACATCAACGGCCCGACCCAGCGTTACTTCACGCTGAACGCATTCGGCACCAAGGGCAGCCGCACCATCTACTCGACCTATGCCGAGTTGAAGGCGCCGATCCTTGAGCAGGTGGAACTGAGCGCTGCTGGCCGCTACGACAAATATTCCAGCGGTCAGGATGCCTTCTCTCCGAAGGTTGGCGTGAAGTTCACGCCGATCCGTCAGGTCGTGCTGCGCGGCACCTACTCGAAGGGCTTCCGTATCCCGTCCTTCGCGGAAGCTAATGCGTTGCCGACCACAGGCTATGTGGCCAACACCGCGACGCTGTTCAACAACACCTATCTCGCGCAATATGGCGCTGGCTGCTCGGTGACGACCTTCTCGGCATGCCCCACCTACATTCGCAGTGGTTCCTATGGCTCGACCACTCTGGCCAGTCCGAACCTGAAGCCCGAGAAGTCGCGCAGCTTCACGGCCGGTATCTTCGTTGAGCCGTTGCCGAACGTGTCGTTCTCGGTCGACTATTACAACATCAAGAAGACCGGGGCGATCACCTCGCCCAGCAACGCGCCGGCGCTGGCGGCATATTATTCCGGGCAGGCCATTCCGGCCGGCTACACGGTGATCGCGGATGCGCCTGATCCGAACAATCCCACGGCCACGCCGCGGGTTGCGTTCGTTCAGTCGCAGTTGATCAACGCCGACACGATCAAGGTCAGCGGTCTGGATTTCCAGGTCGATGCAAGCTTTGACATCACCGATAACATCAAGTGGACGACGAACGCGACCGCCAGCTACATCATCAAGCTGGAAACCGTGTTCCCCGATGGGACCAGCGAGCGCTATGATGGCACGCTGGGTAACTTCAACCTGACGGCCGGCAACGGTACGCAGAAGTGGAAGGGCACCTGGACCAATACGCTCGACTTCGGCAAGGTCCAGTTGAACGGCACCCTGAACTATTTCGACGGTTATGACCTGTCGGCGATGGATCAGGGCACCGATTACAAGGATTGCGGCCTCTCCGATGGCAGCGTGCCTTGTAAGGTTGATGCGTACATCACGTTCGACATGACGGGCCAGGTGAAGATCAATGACAAGTTCACCTTCTACGCGAGCGTTCTGAACATGTTCAACGATATGCCGCCGCTTGATCCGGTGACCTATGGCGCCCACCTGTACAACGCTGTGCAGGGCGGCACCGGTATTCTGGGTCGTTACTTCAAGGCCGGCGTGAAGTTCGGCTTCTGATCCGATCGATCGGAACATGACATTGGGAGGCGGCACCGGAAGGTGTCGCCTCTTTTTGTTTGTCCGGCATTTGGTGGGCGCTTGCCGTGCTTCGCCCGCTTACGCAATAGCGGACAGGATATGCCGGGTTGCGGTTCCACAGGCAGAAGTCCTGCGTGGAACGTCTGTCTTGCAAGGGCATGGGTAGTGGAAAGCCCGTCGTTTTCAGGCTTTCAGCGCCAACGGTGGACGCGGGCGAGGCGCCGGAGAAGGCCCACCAACGCCGCGCTGAGCCAGCCGCCCAGAATGACGATGGCTATCTGTCCCTGCATTCCGCAGCCCCTCGCCTAAGCCTAAGAATGCCACGCGGGACGAACACTCATAGCGCAGGATCGCTCCCCAGAATCGCATCCTTGTGCATCGGCCAAGGCCTTCGTCAAAAGGCAGCCATCACGCTGCGCATTGCGATGCTGGAGTGGATGCGGCTGACGCCGGGGAGCCTGGACAGGATGTCCTTGTGGATTTGTTCATACGCGGCGGCGTTTGCGGCGCGCGCGCGCAGGACATAGTCGACGTCGCCGGTCATCAGGAAGCATTCCTCGATTTCGGGATGGCGGCGAACGGCGGCCTCGAACCGGTTGAGATATTCCTCCGTCTGCCGCTCCAGCGTGATGCGGACGATGGCGACGATCCCGTCATCGAGCAGGCCGCCTATGATCGCGGTATAGCCCTTGATCACGCCGGTGCGTTCCAGAATCTCGACGCGGCGCAGGCAGGCGGAGGCGGAGAGGCCAACCGCCCGGGCCAGCGCGGTATTCGGAAGCCTGCCGTTCAGCCGCAATTGCCGGATGATGGCCCGGTCGATGGAATCGAGTGACACAATGATCCTCTAAAAAGTTCGAATATCATTCTATATTATGCGCTGTGAAAGCCAAATATTGTGCAATCAGGGCAAAAATTCGAATAATTATCGCTCATATTGGCGCCGCTGAAAAGGGGGCTGTGATGAAGGGTGCGGGGCAGGCATTTGCAAGCGGCAGGCTGGCGGTCGATCTTGACGCGCTGCTTGCCAATCACCGGACCCTCGCCCATCGGGTCGCGCCCGCCCAATGCGCCGCGGTGATCAAGGCGGATGCTTATGGTCTGGGCGTTCTGCCGGTCGCGGCGACGCTGGCGGCGGGCGGCTGTCGCGCTTTCTTCGTTGCGCATCTCGCCGAAGGGCTGGAGGCAAAGCCCATGCTTCCCGACGATGCCGAAATCTTCCTGTTGAATGGGCTCCCCGCCGGCGCGGAAGAAGAATGCGCGCGGGCCGGCCTGATCCCGGTGCTCAACAGCATGGGGCAGGCGAGGCGGTGGGCGGCGTTCGGCGCAGCCATGGGGCGGCCCGGCAAGGCCGCGTTGCAGATCGACAGTGGGATGTCGCGCCTCGGCCTGTCGCCGGACGATGCCGCGGCGTTGGCGGGGGATGTCGCCTTCCGCGCAGCGGTGACGTTGCGCCTCATCATGAGCCATCTGGCCTGCGCCGACCGATCGGAGGCGCCGTCAAATGGCGATCAGCTGCGCGCTTTCGAGGTGGCGGCGGCCTGCTTCCCCGATGTCCCGCGTTCACTGGCGAATTCGGGGGGCGTGTTCCTGCCGTCTTCCTATCATCAGGCGATGGCCCGGCCCGGCATCGCCCATTATGGAGGTGCCGCCAATGACGGGATCGGCGCGGCGCTGAAACCGGTCGTGCGGTTGCAGGCGCAGATCGTCCAGTTGCGCGCGATCGGGCCGGGGACGGGCGTCGGCTATGGCCTGGATTTTCGTGCGGACCGGCTCTGCCGGCTTGCGACGCTGGGCGTGGGCTATGCCGATGGCTGGCCGCGGTCGCTGGGTGGAGGTCGTGGCAGTGCCTGGTTCAACGGCATCCGCCTGCCGACCGTGGGGCGCATTTCGATGGACAGCATGACGGTCGACATCGGCGCACTGGAGGACGGCACCCTTGCCGAAGGGGACTGGGTCGACCTGATCGGTCCCGACCAGGGGATCGACGCGGTCGGCGTGGCGGCCGGCACCATTTCCTATGAGATCCTGACCAGCCTGGGGCATCGCTACGAACGCGTTTACCTGGGCGGTCATATGGGGAGCAGCAGGCCATGAAGATTGCGGTATTGGGCAGCGGGGTCATCGGCGTCACTTCCGCTTATTATCTCGCCAAAGCCGGGCATGAGGTGACGGTGATCGATCGCCAGCCCGGCCCCGCGCTGGAAACCAGCTTTGCCAATGCGGGCGAAATCTCGCCCGGCTATGCCTCGCCATGGGCGGGGCCGGGCATTCCGCAAAAGGCGATCAAATGGCTGCTGATGAACCATCCGCCGCTGATCCTGCGTCCGGCGGTCGACCGCGAGATGCTCGGCTGGCTGTTCGCCATGCTGCGCAACTGCACGGCGCAACGCTATGCGCTCAACAAGGAGCGGATGGTTAGGATCGCCGAGTTCAGCCGCGATTGCCTGATCGATCTGCGCGCGCAGACCGGCATCGACTATGACCAGCGGATGCAGGGCACGCTCCAGCTTTTCCGTACCGAGAAGCAGGTGCAGGACAGTGCCAAGGACGTCGCCGTACTGCGCGAGACGGGTGTGCCCTATGAGGTGCTGGACCCCGCCGGATGCATTGCCGCCGAGCCGGCGCTGGCCGTGGTGAAGGAAAAGTTCGTGGGCGGTCTGCGCCTGCCCGGGGACGAGACGGGGGATTGCTTCAAGTTCACCGTCGCGCTTGCCGCTTTGGCGCAGGCGCAGGGCGTGACGTTCCGCCATGACACGGGCATTCGCCGCATCGACATGGCGGGCGGGCAGGTGCGCGCCATCCAGACCGACAAGGGCGACGTGCAGGCGGATCGCTATCTGGTCGCGCTGGGCAGCTATTCGGCGGGGCTGCTGCGGCCGCTGGGGCTCAAGCTGCCCGTCTATCCGGTGAAGGGCTATTCGATCACCGCCCCGATCGTCGAGCCCGACCGCGCGCCCGTCTCCACGCTGATGGATGAGAGCTACAAGATCGCGATCACCCGCCTTGGCGATCGCATCAGGGTGGGCGGCATGGCGGAGATTTCGGGCTATAAGCTGGGTCTTGAGCAGCGCCGCCGCGATACGCTGGCTTTCTCCGTGGGCGATCTCTTCCCCGGCGCGGGCGATCTGCTGGGGGCCAGTTTCTGGTCCGGGTTGCGGCCGATGACGCCGGATGGAACCCCCGTCATCGGCGCGACGAGCATCCCCAACCTGTTCCTAAACACCGGGCACGGCACATTGGGGTGGACGATGTCATGCGGTTCGGCGCATGTCATCGCCGACCTGATGAGCGATCGTCAGGCCGCCATCGATACCAGCGATCTCTCGCTCTCCCGCTATGCCTGAAATGGACGGGAAGCCGGAACGCTCACCCTCATCAACACACAACAGGAGCTGTTATGACCATTCGTCGCATTGAGGCCGGCCCGCGCATGAGCCAGGCCGTCGTCCATGGAAACACCGCCTATCTGGCCGGTCAGGTCGGCGCCCCCGGCGAGAGCGTGACCGCCCAGACCAGGGCAGTGCTGGCATCGGTAGAAGCGCTGCTGGCGGAGGTGGGCAGCGACAAGTCGCGCCTGCTGATGGCCACCATCTGGCTCGCCGACATGGCCGATTTCGCCGAGATGAACGCGGTGTGGGATGCATGGATCGACGGCAAGGACGCGCCTGCCCGCGCCACCGGAGAAGCGAAGCTGGCAACCCCGGACTATAAGGTGGAAGTGATCGTCACCGCCGCCATCGACTGAGGCCGACCGGCCTGGGCGCGGCCTGACCGCCGGTTTCGGCGATCGGGCCGCGCCGATATGTGCGCGGCCGACGGGTTTGTCGTCATCGACCCGGACGACCTTAATAGATGTCCTTGCGATATCGGCCATCGTCCAGCATGGCCTCCACCCTGTCGTCACCCAATATGGCGCGCAGCATGGCGTCCACCTGCGGCGCCATGCCCTTCAGGCTACCGCAGACGAGGATCGCCGCGCCCCGCGCGACCCATTGCCGGATATCCTCGGCCGCCGCCCGGACAAGATCCTGCACATAGCCTCCGGCGGCATCGCGCGACCATGTGCGGTCCAGCCTGGTCAATATGCGGCTGGCCATCAGCGCCATCAGTGCCATGTCGTGGAACGCGTCACAGGCCCGGTTGCGCTCGCCCAGCAGCAGCCATGCGTCCGCGCCGCCCGTAGATGCCCGATGCCGCAGATGGGCGAGCAGCCCGGCAAGGCCGGTGCCGTTGCCGATCAGGATCATCGGCCGGTCGCTGTCGGGCGGCCCGAATCCCGGATTGGGCCGGATGCGGACATCCACGGCCCCGCCCATCGGCGCGAATGCCGTCAGCCATCCCGAACCAAGGCCAAGGCCGCCGTCCGGGTCCGCGACCTGCCGCACCAGCAACTGCAACTGACCGCAGCCGGGAATGGACGCGATGGAATATGCGCGACGGGGCAAGGGAGGCAGGGCAAGCAGGCTGTCGAGTGCGCCATGATCCGCGGGCGAGGGCAGGATGCTGCGCGCGAGGTGATCGGCAAGCGGCAGGCCGTTCACCGTGTCGGCGATGTCCAGCCGTGCCTCCGCCATGAATGCGGCGACCTTCGAGGGGGCGTTGCGTGGCCCGATCTCGGCGATATCGCCCGCTTGCCATTGGGCATGCGCCGCGTCGACCGGTTCCAGCGCGATATGATAGGCCGGGCCGCCCACGCTCCCCGGGTTGAGAAGGCGCCGTTCCACCAGCCGCCATGGCGTGCAGGCGGGTGCCCGCCAGTCGGGCCGGTCGCCATGGCCGCCGATTGTGGCAAGCTGTTGCTGCCAATGGTGGAGGGCATGGCTGTCCTCGCCATCGGCCTTGACGAGATCGAACAACCGCGTGGCGCCGCTGTCGTGCAGCCAATGGTCCAGCCGATGCCCGAAGGCGCAGAAATCGGGATATTCCCGGTCGCCAAGGGCAAGGACGGCATAGTCCAGCCCGGCCAGCAGCGCGGGCGATGTCATATGCTGCCTTGCAAAGCCGCGCGCGCCGTCGGGCGGCCCGCCCTCGCCATAGGTGCTGGCGATGAACAGCGCGCGCCCGGCGCTGCGCAGCCGTTCGGGCGTGAGCTGCGCCAGTGGGACGACCGATGCATTGTCGAATGCGCTGGCGGTCATCCGTGCGCGCCGTTCGGCATGGCCGGTCTGGCTGGCATGGACGATCAGCGGGCCGGAAGCATCGCAGGCGACCGAAGGGGAGGGGGTGAGCGCGCGCAGTTCTTTCTTGCGGCGCCTGCGCGAGACATAGAGCAGCAAGCCGGTGACGGAGAAGAGCGGCATCGCGAGGCTCGCCAGCGTCATGACGACCCGGCCGGGGAGACCGAAAAAGGCGCCCCGGTGAATTTCCAGCATGGCGCTGATGACGACCTGTCCCATCGGGCGGTCGGCATATCGGTCGATCTTCAGGATGTTCCCCCGGACAGGATCGATCTCGATCTGGTCAAGCATCCTGTCGTGGCGGGCATCAGCCAGCAGCGCGCGGATGCGGACGGGCCCGTCGCCCCTGGGAAGGACGATGGTCGCTTCCTGGTAGCGGCCATGTGAAACGCGGTTGAAGCTGGCCCATGCGCGGTCGATCGGCACGGGGAGGGCTGGGGCGACGGGGGCTGGCGGCTTTGTTTCCTCCGGCCCGGCACGGGTTCCGGTCAGCACATAGGTCGCGCTCTGGCGATACCAGTCATATGACCACCAGAGCCCGGTCATGGCGCTGAGCAGGTAGAAGATCAGCACCCAGCCGCCGATGACGGCATGCAGCATGCGGTACAGGTTGGGGCCGGTCCGGCGCAGGTCGAGGAGCAGCCAGGAACGCCAGTCCAAGGGCTTGCGCGGCCAGCGCAGATAGAGACCAGACAGCGCGAAGAAGATCAGCGCGAGTGCCGAAAATCCGGTGATCCGCCGGCCGATGCCTTCGCCACCGCCGGGCAGGGCAAGCCAGCGATGCACCGCCCGCACGAAGGCAAAAAAGCCCTGTCCGTTGGCGTCGCCCAGAAGCGTGCCTCGCTGCGGGGCGATATAGCTGCGTTCGCCGCGCCCCTGCCTGCCCGCTGGCGGATCGAAGACGATGTGCGGTGCCCGGTCCGTGTCGATCGGCATGACGATGGTGGCAACGCCAAGCCCCCGGCGCTGGGCCGATGCCGCCGCAATCAGCCCGTCCGGCGAGAGGCGCGGGGCGGAAGAGGCTTCCACCCGGACGATGCCGGGGCTGAACGCCGTCATCACCTCGTCCTCGAAGCCCATCATGGCGCCGGTGACGCCCATGATGGCGAGGACGAGGCCAGCGGTCATCCCCAGCAGCCAATGGATGTGGAAGAGCAACGGACGGATCATGCGGTCTTTTCGTCTTCGGGACACCGCCGATGACGGATCGCATCAACGTAGAAGCCATAATTGGCTACTATTATTCGAGTGTCAAACGATTCGCGATCTGGGCGCCGCTGAACGGCGTGCTTTCCTGTGCCGGCGTTGATGGCTGGCTGATCGGAATTGCGGGCTTGCTTCTGTCGGGGTGCCTGCCGTGGGATGATCGGCCGGGGCAAGGCATGTCAGGCGCAGGCGTAATCGGCGGCGGGGCCATCATTACCCCCGCCTTTAGCCCACTCTTCAGTTTTCCGGCCCCTCCCGCCATCTGTTGAGGTGCGCGCGGACAATCGCCGACAGCGCCTCGCCATTGCGGGCTTCCAGCAACTGCACCATTTCGGCATGATCCTTGTTGCTGTTCTTGATGGCCGGGACGGAGCGCCAGCCGCGCGCGCCCGGCAGGCCGCGTTGCCGCAGCGCCTTGATCTCCGCGGCGAGCGTGAGGTTGCCGCACGCCTGATAGAGCCGGTCGTGGAACTCGGCGTTGAGGCCGCGCAGCACGTCGAGGTCGCCCAGTTCGATGGCGTCCTCGAACTGATGGACCAGCGCGTTGAGGTCTGAAATATCCTCTTCGCTGCGCCGCTGCGCCGCCAGGCTGATCGCGCCGGTTTCCAGGATGGTGCGCGTCTCGATAAGATATTCGCGCTCCCGCTCGGTCAGGTTGATCACCCGATAGCCGCGATTTTTCACATGCTCGATCAGATGTCGAACCTTGAGGTCCAGCAAGGCCATGCGGACGTCGAATCGATGCGCGCTGTACATCGCCTCGATGTCCGCCTGTTTCAGCCATTCGCCGGGCCGGAAGCGACCACCCAGCAGGTCCGCTTCCATCGCCGCAATCAGGTCTGCCGCTCCATCTTTTTTCTTCAAACCGTTTGACTCCGCAAAAATAGTAGCCAATCATTACAGCCAATGATGGCGGTCTAGTTTAGCAACTGTCTCGATCGGTTGCCAGCTTTCGCCTCGAAAGACATCAATCCAAGGAGAAACCAATGTCACGAGCCATGCGCGTCGCATGCGTGCAGACATGCGCAACGCCCGATGTCCCCGCCAATCTTGCGCAGGCATATGGGCTGATCGAAAAGGCGGCCGGCCAGGGCGCGCAGCTTGTCGCTCTGCCCGAGGCATTTGACTGCCTGGTCCCGACGGCCACGGAAATGCATGATTATGCCCGGCAAGAGGCCGACCATCTTGCCCTCAACATGCTTCGGCAACTGGCGGGGCAATTGCGGATCTGGCTGCTCGCGGGGTCGGTTTCCGCACGCTCTGTCGATGGCGCGGTGGCCAACAGGTCCGTGCTGATCGCGCCGGATGGCGATGTCGCGGCCCGCTACGACAAGGTGCATCTGTTCGATGTCGACCTGCCCGACGGCACATCCGCGCGCGAGTCCGACTTCTATCGCGCGGGGACGACGGGCGTGGTGGCGCAGGCGCCTTGGGGGCGGCTCGGCATGAGCATCTGCTACGATGTGCGCTTCCCCGGCCTCTATCGGTCGCTCGCCGGTGCCGGCGCGGAGATCATCGCCGTGCCCGCCGCGTTCAGCAGCATGACGGGGCCGCTGCATTGGGAAGCATTGCTGCGCGCGCGCGCGATCGAAACGGGCAGCTTCGTCATCGCCCCCGCGCAATGCGGCCATCATTATGGCGAACGCTGGAGCCATGGCCATTCGATGATCATCGACCCGTGGGGCCGGATATTGGCGCAGGCGGGCAGCCAGGTGGACGTCATCATGGCGGATATCGACCTGGAGGAGGTCTACCGTTTCCGGTCCGCCATTCCCTCGCTGGCCAACGGCCGGGCCATCACGATGGGCGAGGTGGCGGCATGAGCCATGCTCCCGAAATCCGGCGCATCCGCCTGCGCGAAGGATATGAGGTCGTGGCCTATATCCATGGCCCCGATCTCCATGACACCGGGCCGGAAACCATCCTGCTGGCCAATGGCGGGCCGGGGCTGCCCAGCCTGTATCTGCGCGCGCCGCACGCCCGGCTGGTCGACCGGGGCTATCGCGTGGTCGCCTGGGACCAGCTTGGCTGCGGCGCGTCCGATCGGCCGACGGACCCGGCACTGTGGACGCTGGACCGTTATGTCAAGGAGGCGGAGCAGGTGCGCGCCGCGCTGGACCTGGGGCCGGTGCATGTCCTGGGGCATAGCTGGGGCAGCTGGCTCTTCACGGAATACAGCCTCACCTATCCGCAATGGGTCAAGAGCTATGTGATTGCCGATGGCGCGTGCGACATCCCGCATCTGGTGAGTGAACTGCATCGGCTGCGTGCCGCGCTGGGCGCCGAAACCGTGACGATGATGACGGCGCATGAGGCGCAGGGCACGCTGGATCATCCCGAATATCAGGCGGCGGTCGCCCTGCTCAACCATCGCCATGTCTGCCGGCTGCCGGTCTGGCCGGACACGCTGACAGACGCGCTCGCCGACTGGAACATGGGCCCCTATGAGACGATGCAGGGGCCCAATGAGTTCACCTACACCGGCAA
The DNA here is from genome assembly GCF_037154135.1 of Sphingobium aquiterrae. Classification (NCBI taxonomy): domain Bacteria; kingdom Pseudomonadati; phylum Pseudomonadota; class Alphaproteobacteria; order Sphingomonadales; family Sphingobiaceae; genus Sphingobium; species Sphingobium aquiterrae. The sequence continues at coordinate 68,055 of NZ_JBANFL010000015.1, read as the reverse complement.
TATGAAGGACTGGAACCGGGTGCCGGCGATGGCCGGCATCGCCGCGCCCTGCCTGGTGCTCGCGGGGAAATATGACGAGCTGACGCCGGCATGTTCCTTCCGGATGCATGCGGCGCTTCCCCAATCGCAGATCCACATCTTTCCGCACAGCTCGCACATGCCTTTCTACGAAGAGCCTGAGGCCTATTTTGCGGTCCTCACACGGTTTTACGAGAGCATAAATAACTGAAATTCATAGATTATAATCTATTTATGATAGTATCAATAATTGGCTACTATTTGTAGCGTGTATTGGCTACTATCTATGAGTCGGTCGTCAGGGGCGACCAATCTCAAGTTGGGAAGGACGATAAGGGGAATGCGCAAACTCACTCACATTCTGCTCGCGGGGACCGCGATGCTGGGCTTTGCGGGCCAGGCACTGGCGCAGGGCAGCGAAGGCGGGACGCCGGCAGGTGACGCCACCGAAGGGGAAATCGTCGTCACCGGCTCGCGCCTGTCGAAGACGCTGGAATCCTTTCCGGGCTCTTCGACGGTGCTGGGGGAAAAGCAGCTGGAAGAACAGCTCGCCACCACCAACGATATCGGATCGGTGCTTGCCTTCACCGTTCCGGGCCTTGCCGCGTCCAACGGCACGGCGGCGAATGTGGAGCAGGGCCTGCGTGGCCGGCCGTTGCGCGTTTTTGTCGACGGTGTCCCGGTGTCCAACCCGCTGCGCGATGGCGGCCGCGACCTGCGCCTGATTTCCCCCAATGCGATCCAGGGTGTGGAGGTCATTCGCGGCGCTTCGGCCATCTACGGCCAGGGCGGCGCCGGCGGCATCATCAACTATGTGACGCGCAAGGGCACCGCCAGCGATGGCTGGAAATTCCGGACGGAACTGGGCACCGGCTTTTCGACCGAGCATTTCGGCGACAGCCTGAACCCCTCCATCGCGCAGACGATCACCGGCGCCGCCGGCGGTTTCGACATCACCCTGAACGGCAGCTATGAGCGGGTGAACGGCCAGTTCGATGCCGACGGCGATCGGCTGGCGCCCGATCCGCACAATTATGGCGGCATCGCCGACTCCGACATCGTCAACCTGTTCGGCAAGGTCGGCTATAATTTCGGCGGCCAGCGTATCGAGGCGATGGTGAACTATTATCGCCAGCATCAGGACACCGACTATATCAGCGTCACGGGCAATATCGCCAACGGCATCAAGGAAACCGCGACCAAGGGTTCCTATGACGCGCGCGCGCTCGATCCGGTCAATCGCAACCTGATGAGCTATGTCGGCTATTATAATGACGACCTGCTCGCCAGCATATTCCATCTGCAGGTCTATTATCTGAAGAATTATTCGGTCTTCTCCTTCGATCCGGCGCGGCTGGGCGGTACGCAGACGACCATCACCTCGGAAAAATATGGCGTGCAGGCTGATTTCCGCACATCGCTGGAAAAATTCGGCCTGCCAAAGGGCGAACTGCTGTGGGGCACCGACATCAGCCGGGATACGACCGCGCAGCCCCTTATCCCCTTGACCAACGCGCCGGGCGACGGGCGCACCTTCACCCCGCCGCTCAAGCAGATGAACTATGCGATCTTCGCGCAGCTCGAATTGCCCGTCACCGATTGGTTCACCCTGCGCGCCGGCGTGCGGCATGACGAGTTCCGCCTGACCATCGACGATTTCGTCGCGGGCCTGACGGGCGTGCATGTGTCGGGCGGCAAGCTGGACTATGCGGCGACGCCGGTGAACATCGGCGGCACGATCCAGGTCATGCCGGAAGTGCAGGTCTTCGGCGGCTTTTCCCAGGGCTTTTCCATCCCCGACATCGGCGCGCCGCTGCGCCGGGTGTCCGTGACCAACCTAGATGATTTCGATCCCAAGCCGCAGCTGGTGAACAATTTCGAGCTGGGCGTGCGCGGCACGGCTTACGGCATCCATTATGCCGCCGCCTATTTCATCAGCAAATCGAAATATGGCACGGATTTCGTCATCGACACCGCCAATCCGACCGAGGCGAAGACGCTGCGGGAGAAGGAGCGGATTCAGGGCTGGGAAGTGTCGCTCGACGGCAAGATCGGCGTCGCCACACGCTGGTCGGCCAGCTATGCGCATACCGAAGGCCGCCGGGATGCCGACCATGACGGCACGCTGGACACGCCGCTCAGCGGTCGTCGCATCGGGCCGGATCAGCTCAACATGGCGATCGAACATGACCTGACGACCGACTGGCTGGTGCGCCTGCAATATAACCATTCGGGCAGCCGCAACAAATTCCCCACCGCCACCGTCGGCAGCTATTTCACGGGCAGGGTCCGGCCGGTCGACCGTATCGACGCCTCGACCCGGTTCAAGGTGGATGCGTTCGACGTCAGCCTGGGTGTGAACAACCTCCTGAACGAAGACTATTATTCGGTCACGTCGCAAATGCTCAATCGTAACGAGCTGTACAGCAAGGCCCAGGGTCGCACCGTCTACATCAAGCTCGGCCTCAATTACTGACGGCCTGAAGGCCGCACGACACCCTGTGATCAAGGAGGAATGCGGCCGGTCGCCCCGGCGCCGGCCGCACCATCATATCTATGTCCATTCCGTCTACACCGCCGCCCCTTGGTCCTTACGATTTCGGTCATACGCCAGCGACGGCGTGCAGGCTGGACCAGCGCTTTTCCTATCTGCTCCATGTGCCCAAAGAGGGCGATCCGGCCACGCGGCGCATATTGGTGGCGGTTCACGGCACCGAGCGCGCCAATCATGTCTATCGCGACCTGTTCGCGCCCCTGGCCGACGCGCTCAACCTCATCATCCTGGCGCCGCTGTTCCCCTGTGGCATCGATGATCCGCATGACCGGGACAATTATAAATATATCGAATATCGCGGCATTCGCTTCGACCGGATTCTGCTGTCGATGGTGGACGAAGTGGCGGCACGCTATGCCGTGCCCGAAGGGCCATTTGCCCTTTTCGGATTTTCCGGCGGCGCGCATTTCGTGCATCGCTTCTTCTATCTGCATCCGCACAGGTTGAGCGCGCTGTCGGTCTGCGCTCCGGGCTCGCCCACATTGCTCGATGCCGATCGCCCATGGTGGGTGGGCGTCGCGGACATGGAGGCGCGCTTTGGCTGCGCGCTGAATATCGCGGCGATGCGCCGCGTTGCGGTCCATCTGGCGGTGGGGCTGGCGGACCTCGACACCTGGGAGATCACGCACCGTCCGGGCAGCGCACACTGGATGGAGGGCGCGAATGACAGCGGCACGACACGCGTCGACCGCCTCCGGGCTCTGCATCGCAGCCTCCAGGCGCAGGGCATAGAGGCGCGGATGGAGCTGTTGGCGGGCGTGCGGCATGAACGCGCCGCCATGGTCGGGCAGGCGGAGAAATTCTTCTCCAGCTTTTATGGGCAACGCGATGCTGCGGCCTAATGCGCTCAAGGCGCGGATCGCGCGCAACCAGCCCTCCACCGGTTGCTGGCTGTTCCTGGGCAGCCCGCCTGCGGCCGAACTCCTTTCGCATGTCGGCTTCGATGCCCTGATCGTCGACATGGAGCATACGCCGGTCGGCATCGCGCAGGTCGTGGACCAGATGCGCGCGGCAGACCGGGGCAGCGATGGCCCGACCCTGATGGTGCGCCTGCCGGCGGCGGACAGCATGATGACCAAGCCCGTGCTCGACGCCGGTGCCGAAGGGCTCTTCGCGCCCAATGTCGAGAGCGCCGACGAGGCCGCGGCGCTGGTCGCCAGCGCCACCTATCCGCCGCGCGGCCGCCGTGGCCTGCATTATACCGTGTCGCGCGCGGCCGGCTGGGGCGCGGCGACGGCGGATTATCCCGCCCATGCCGCCAGCCAGTTGCTGACTGTCGCCATGATCGAATCCGAAAAGGGCGTTGCGGCCATTCCGGAGATCGCGGCGGTGCCCGGCATCGACATGCTGTTCCTCGGCCCGCTCGATCTTTCGGCCAGCATCGGCGTCCCCGGTGACTATGATTGCGCGGCATACCGTGATCTTGCCGATGAAGCCGAGCGTCGCACCAGGGAAAGCGGCATCGCGCTGGGCGGGACGATCCTGCCCGGCCTGCCGGCGCAAGCGCTGTTCGATCGCGGCTATGCCTTCGTCACGGTCGGCGCGGACGCCGGCCTGCTCCGTTCGGCCGCGCTTGCCGCCCTGCCAAAGAGGGATATCGTCGCGTCATGAGAGACACGCCTTTCCTCGACCGGCGGACGATTCTGGGCGCGCTTGGCGGGCTTGCGGCGGCCTGTTGGCCATTGGGTGGATCGGCCGCGACCGGGCCGGATCTGGCGGTGGCATCCCGGCGTGAAACCGGCTTGCGCATCTATTCGAACATGGCCGATTATAACTGGCGCGAGATTCTGGGCGGTTTCAGGCGCCGTTACCCCTGGATCGACGTCGAAACGCTGGACATGGGGCCGACCGAAGTCTTCGAACGCTATTATGCTGAAACATCGGCGCGGCGGCGCTCGGCGGACATGATCGTCAGCAGCGCGCCCGATGCGTGGCTGCGTTTCCTCGGGCGGCGTGGAGCGGCACCCTATCGCAGCCCGCAGGCGGCGCATCTTCCCGCATGGAGCCTGCCCGCGCCGGGCCTCTACACCCTGTCGGCCGATCCGATGCTGATCGTCTACAACAAGGCGCTGCTCGATCCCGCGCAAAGGCCCACCGGATTGCGGCAGCTCCTGACGCTGGCGCAGGCCAATCCGCGCAAGTTCCGCAACCGCATCACCACCTATGACGCATCGAGCCACGCGCTCGCCTATGCCGTCCACTGGACGGCGATCCAGCAGAAGCGGCCGGGCGGCTGGGACCTGATGCAGCGCATCGCGCCCTATGTGCGCGTGGAAACGGGCGGCGCGACGATGATGGATAAAGTCACCGTCGGCGAATATCTGGTCGGTTATCATGTGTCGGCCGTCACCGTGCTGCCGCAGATGCTGACGCGGGGCCGCGCCAAGATTGTCGACTGGACGCTCTGCGCCGACGGCACGCCCGTCGTCCTGCGCGGCATGGCGGCCACGGCGGCGGCGCAAAGCCCGGCCTCGGCGCGGCTGATGCTCGACTATCTGCTCTCGCGCGAAGGGCAGATCGCGGCGGCGAAGGGTGGGTTGACCCCCTATCGGCCCGATGTGCGCGAGCATGAGGTGCCCTTCCTGACACATGATGCCGTCGTGCGCCGGGTGGGTGCCGCCAATGTCGTGCTGGTGGGCTACGACCCCCGCATGGTGGCTGGCTATGCGGCTTTCATCAAAGGCTGGAACGCCCTTTTCCACAGGCGCCGGTCATGAGCGGACAGATATCGATGACCGTCACATCCTCTCCATCCGCATCGCTTTTTTCCGGGCGATCGCCGCTGTCCCATGCCGTGCTGATCCAGTGGGGCATGGCGATCGTGACGCTGGTGCTGGTGGCCGCGCCGCTGGGGCCGATCCTGTGGCAATCCCTGCTGGATCGCCCGCTGTACGAGGCGGGCGCGCTGCTGACCGGCGTGAACTACACGCGCCTGTTCGGCGATCCCGATTTTCATGACGTGCTGGTCAATTCCTTCGAACTGGCGTTCCTCTCGACCTTGGTCGCCTGTGGCGCCGGTGTCGCCTTCGCGCTGTTCCTGGAACGGACGAACCTGCCCGGCCGTGGCCTGCTGCGCAGCCTGATCCTGTGGCCGATGTATATTTCCCAGCTCGTGACCGCCTTTGCCTGGTATGTGGTCTATGGCCCGGCGGGCTATTTCACCCTGCTGGGGGAGCAGTGGATCGGCGTGCCCCCATGGGACATGTACAGCATTCCGGGCATGGCGATCGTGGCCGGCGCGACCCAGGCGCCGCTGGTCTATCTCTTCTGCTCCAGCTCCGCGCGGATGGCCGACGCGACGCTGGAGGATGCCGGCCGCAGCATGGGGGCGAGCGCGCTCCGCGTCCTGTGGTCGATATCGTTGCCGCTGATGCGGCCCGCGATCATCTACAGCGGGCTGCTCGTGTTCATCGGGTCGCTTGAGATGCTGGCCATCCCGCTTGTCTTCGGCCGCCCCGCCGGGCTCGAATTCTTCACCTCCTTTCTCTACAGCAAGGGGCTGGGCGCGATCACGCCCGATTACGGCATGGTGGGCGCGGCGGCGGCGTTCCTGCTGCTGCTGGTCTCCGGTCTGCTCGTCCTGCAGGGGCTGCTGCTGCGCAAGGCCAACCGCTTCATCACGGTGCGGGGCAAGGCGCAGCGGCCCAAGCTGGCCGATCTGGGCAAGGCGGGCTGGCCGGTCGCCGCGCTGCTGGGGCTCTATATCCTGCTCTGCGTCATCATTCCGCTGGCCGGCATCGTCATGCGCGCCTTCACCAGTTTTCTCACCCCGCTGCTCTCCCCCATGAAGTTGCTGACGACGGACAATTTCACGATCCTGTTCGCCTATCCGGCCTATGTTCGGGCGATCACCAACAGCGTCGTCATCGCCCTGGTCGGCGGCGTGGTGGCGACGGCCTTTGTCGCGGTGCTTGCGCTGGTGATCCAGCGGTCCGATTTCCCCTTCCGCCGCCAGCTGGAATTCGTGGCGCTCTATCCGCGCGCCATGCCGGGCATCGTCGCGGGCATCGGCTTCTTCTGGGCGATGCTGCTGCTGCCCGGCGCCAGCCTGCTGCAGGGGACGATCTGGATCTTGATGATCGCCTTCACCATGCGCGGCATCCCCACGGCCTATGGCGCGCTGGCGCCGGCGCTGATGCAGATCGGGCGGGAGCTCGACCAGAGCGCCCGTTCGGCCGGCGCGGGCTGGTGGACGGTCTCCACGCGGATCATCCTGCCGCTGATGAAGCCGGCCCTGTTCTCGGCCTTCACCCTGCTGTTTCTGGGGGCGCTCAAGGAATATGCCTCGGCGGTCTTCCTCTTCGCGCCGGGGTCTGAGATCATCGGCACGACCATGCTGTCATTCTGGTCGAACGGGAATACCGGCGCCGTCGCCGCCCTCTCCGTGATCCAGCTGCTCATCACCGTCTTCTTCGTGACGGCGGCCCGTTTCATCACAAGGACTCATCGCGATGTCTGATGTCTATGTCGAAAAACTCTCCAAGCGCTTTGGCGATGTCACCGCGTTGCACGGTGTCGACCTGCATGTCGCGGAGGGCGAATTCCTGACGCTGCTCGGCCCGTCGGGATGCGGCAAGTCGACCACGCTGTTCGCGATCGCCGGGCTGGACAGGCCGACCGGCGGCACCATCCGGGTCGGCAGCAATGTCTTCTTCGACGCGGGCAGGGGCATCGACGTGCCGCCCGAGCATCGCAATCTCGGCCTGGTGTTCCAATCCTATGCGCTCTGGCCGCATATGTCGGTGCGGCAGAATCTGGCGTTCCCGCTCAAGTTGCGCGGCGTGGGGAAGGCGGAGCAGGCCAGCCGGATCGCCGAAGCGCTCTCGCTGGTCGACATGGAGGATTATGCCGACCGGCTGCCGCATGAATTGTCGGGCGGTCAGCAGCAGCGCGTGGCGCTGGCGCGGACGCTGGTGTTTCGCCCGACGCTGCTGCTGCTGGATGAGCCGCTGTCCAATCTGGATGCGAAGCTGCGGATCAAGGCGCGCGGCTGGCTCAAGCAGCTGCAGCGCCAGCTCGGCCTCACGACCATCTATGTCACCCATGACCAGGAAGAGGCGCTGGCGCTGAGCGACCGGATCGCGGTGATGGAACGGGGCAGGATCGCCCAGCTCGATCGCCCGGAAGTCATCTACACCCGCCCCGCCAATGCCTTTGTCGCGGATTTCGTGGGGGCCAGCAATTTCCTGCCGGTCGAGACCAAGGGCAGGTCGGCGGAGTTTTTCCAGGTGCTGTTCGAAGGCCAGGGCCTGTTGTCGGCGGTGGCGACGACGGCGGGGGAATGCGGCAGCAGCGCGATGCTGACCGTCAGGCCGCAATATATCCGCCTGTCGCGCCAGCGGCCCGAAGCGAACGGCAGCAATATCCTGGAAGGCCGGATTGTCGAGCGCACCTATCTGGGCGCGCGGCACGCCTATGCGATCGCCATTGGCGGCCATAGCCTGATCGCGGAGGCGGAGGATGTGCTGGAACCCGGCCCGGTCTTTGCGTCTTTCGCACCGAAGGATACGTTGCTGGTGTCGGCCTGAGGGGTGCGATGGTATATTCGGTTGATCTGGGCGGCACGCGCTATCGCTTCGATGCGCTGAAGGACGTGCTGGCCGCGGCCTCGCCCCTGCGGTCGGGCGATGTGCTGGCAGGACTTGCCGCGGACAATGCGGCGACCCGGATCGCGGCGCGCCATGTGCTGGCCGATATTCCGCTCCGCCGGTTTCTGGACGAATGCCTGATCCCCTATGAGGGGGATGAGGTCAGCCGGCTGATCGTGGATGGCCATGATGCCGCCGCCTTTGCCCCGGTCGGGCACATGACCGTCGGCCAGTTGCGCGAATGGCTGCTGGGCGATGCGTGCGACGGTGCCGCCATCGCGGCGATCAGCGATGGCCTGACGCCGGAGATGGTGGCCGCCGTCTCCAAGCTGATGCGCAATCAGGATCTCATCATGGTCGCGGCGAAGATACGGGTCGTCACCCGTTTTCGCAGCACCATCGGCGCGCCGGGCACGCTTGCCGTGCGGTTGCAGCCCAATCACCCGACCGACGATCCGGCGGGGATCGCCGCTTCGATCCTGGATGGGCTGCTCATGGGCTGCGGGGATGCCGTCATCGGCATCAATCCCGCCACGGACAATGTCGCGGCGGCCAAGACCCTGCTCCACCTGATCGACGATCTGCGCCTGTCCTATGACATCCCGACGCAAAGCTGCGTGCTCACCCATGTCACCAACAGCATCCAGGCGATCGAGCAGGGCGCGCCGGTCGACCTGGTCTTCCAGTCGATTGCCGGCAGCGAGGCCGCCAATCGCGGCTTCGGCGTCGATCTCGCCATCCTCCGCGAAGCGCGGGACGCGGCGCTTTCCCTGCGGCGCGGCAGCATTGGCGACAATGTGATGTATTTCGAAACCGGGCAGGGGGCGGCGCTTTCGGCCAACGCCCATCACGGCATCGACCAGCAGACCATGGAAGTGCGCGCCTATGCCGTGGCCCGCGCCTTCCGCCCGCTGCTGGTGAACACGGTGGTGGGCTTCATCGGCCCGGAATATCTTTTCGACGGCAAGCAGATCGTGCGCGCGGGCCTTGAGGATCATTTCTGCGGCAAGCTGATGGGCCTGCCGATGGGGGTGGACGTCTGCTACACCAATCATGCCGAAGCGGACCAGGATGATATGGATGTCCTGCTCACCCTGCTGGGCGTGGCGGGCGTGAATTTCTTGATCGGCGTGCCGGGCGCCGACGACATCATGTTGAATTACCAATCCACCAGCTTTCACGACACGCTCTATGCCCGCCGCGTGCTGGGCCTGCGCCCCGCGCCCGAATTCGACGCCTGGCTGTCGAAAATGGGCTTGCAGGATGAACAGGGGGTGCTGCGGAACATCCCGCTCGATGGCGCGCAATCGCCCCTGGCCTTGCCGCCGGTGCTGCAATGACGGACGCCGCCACGCCTGCCCTCAAGGCCCGGCTGGCGATGCTGACCCAGGCGCGTATCGGTCTGGGGCGGGTCGGGGCGGGGCTGCCCAACCGGGCGATGCTGGATTTCCAGATGGCGCACGCGCTGGCCCGCGATGCGGTTCATGCCGGGCTGGATACGCAGCGGCTGATCGATGGCCTTTCGCCCGGCGCCATCGCGGTTTCGAGCGCGGCGGTCGACCGGCCGACCTATCTTCAGCGCCCCGATCTTGGCCGGCGGCTGGACGGCCCGTCGGCGGACCGGCTTGCCGCGATCGCTGCCGAAGGGCCTTTCGATCTGGCCATCGTCGTGGCGGACGGGCTGTCTTCGATGGCCGTGATGGCGCATGCCGCCGCGGTCGCGAATGCCCTGCGCGCCCAGTTGCCGCTATGGTCGATCGCGCCCGATATCGTCGCCCATCAGGGGCGGGTCGCGCTGGGGGACGATATCGGCGCGCGGATCGGCGCGCGAATGGTCGTGGTGCTGATCGGCGAGCGGCCGGGGCTCAGCGCCTTCGACAGTCTGGGCGCCTATATCACATGGCGGCCCGCGCCTGAGCGCATGGACAGCGAGCGGAACTGCGTCTCCAACATCCGTCCGCCGCACGGCCTCTCGCATCAGGCGGCGGCGGGGAAGATCGCCTGGCTGTTGCGCCGCGCGAGGGCGCTCGAACTGACCGGCATCGCGCTCAAGGACGAGCAATCGAGCGACAGGCTCACGGCATTTCACGGAGAACCCGGCTGATGTTGCGGATCAACCCTATGCCACAGCCATTGCCCCAGCATGTCGTGGCGCTGCTCGCGCACGTGGAAACGGCCACGATCGGCCATGTGCTGCATGGCGGGTTCCTCGATCCTGCCATCCGCGCGGTGAATGCGGATGCGCGTGTCGCAGGCACGGCCGTCACCGTGCGGATCGCCGGCGCGGATTCCACGCTGTTGCATCATGCCGTAAGCATTGCCCGCCCGGGGGACATTCTCGTCATCGATCGGTGCGGCGATACCCGGCATGCCTGCTGGGGCGGAGTGACGACCAATGCGGCGCATCTTGCCGGGGTCGCGGCGATCGTGATCGACGGCCCGGCTACCGATTTCGGGGAAATCAGGCGGGTCGGATTGCCGGTCTGGTGCCGGGGCGCCACGCCGCTGACGACGAAATTCCTCAATCTTGGCGGTGCGATGAATGTGCCCGTGTCGGTCGGCGGCGTGACCGTCTGCCCCGGAGACGCGATCCTGGCGGATGAGAGCGGCGTTGTCGTGCTGCCGCCGGACATGGCAGAGGCCCTGGCCCGGCGTGCCATCGCCATGCAATCCGCCGAGATCGATATCCTGCAACGGCTCCGCAATGGAGAGCGGCTTGCGGACATATCGGGCGCCAGCGCGCTCATCGCCGGGATGATGTGATCTGCCGCTGCCGCTGCGTCGGCTGTCCACGAAACAGGCGCCCGGTTTTGTCATGCTGGGCCGAAATGCGGCGCATTTGGGCCGACGTCTGGCTTCGATCGGGCGATCTTCATAGCGTCGCGGGCATCAGGCTTGGCGATCAACGCGCCAACATCCCGCCACGCATGGAGGACGCGACCAATGTTTCGATCGGAACGCAAGCACCCCGGTTTTTCTGATCCCCTGAACGAGGATCGACATGATCCTCGCATCATGTTCGATAAGGCCGCGTGATGCTGGATATCATTCCTGCTGCGGCCCATGCCCTGTCGTCCCTTGTGTTCGCCGAAATCGAGATCTTCCAGGTCCGCTTCCCGCTCATCGTGATCTGGCTGGCGTCCGCGATGCTGTTTTTCACGATCCGCCTGAAATGCATCAATATTCGCGGCTTTGCCTTTGCCGTCGGCATCCTGCTCGGTCGTCATCGGGAAAAGGATGCGCCGGGAGAAATGTCGCATTTCCAGGCACTTTCGACCGCTCTTTCCGGCACGCTTGGCCTGGGGAACATCGCCGGCGTCGCCATCGGGATCGCCATGGGCGGTCCGGGCGCGGTCTTCTGGATGATTGTCGGTGGCCTGTTTGCGATGAGCCTCAAGTTCGCCGAGGTTCTGCTTGCCGTCAAATACCGCACCATCCTGTCCAACGGCCGCTATTCCGGCGGCCCGATGTGGATGCTGCGCAATGGTCTTGCTGCCCGGGGCATGCCACGGCTGGGCAAGATATTGGGCATGATCTATGCGATCTTCGCCCTGTTCGCCTTCATCCAGGTCGTGCAGGTCAACCAGTCCTATTCGCAGATCAGGATCGTGCTCGGGCTGGGCGGCGGCATGGAGCCGGCTTTGATTTACGGGCTTGTCATCGCCGGTGCGACGGCGATCGTGCTGATCGGCGGCGTGGCCGTGCTCGCCCGGGTGACGTCCCGCCTGGTGCCGGTGATGTGCGCCTTTTACATGCTTGGCATCGCGATCATCCTGGTCCTGCATGCGGACAAGATCCCCTCCACCCTGCTGCTGATCGTGACCGAGGCTTTCGCGCCCACGGCGGTAGCGGGCGGCTTTCTTGCGACCATGGTCGTTGGCCTTCGGCGCGCGGCCTTTTCCAACGAGGCGGGCATCGGCCCTGCCGCCATCGCCCATGCCGTCGCGAAGACGCGGGAGCCGGCATCGGAGGGCTTCGTCGCCCTGCTTGAGCCATTTCTGGATACCGTGGTGATCTGCACCGCGACCGCGCTGGCGATCCTGGTGACGGGCAGCTGGCGACTGGGATATAATGATATCGCCATGACCTCTGCCGCGTTCGAGACGGCCGGGTCCTGGTTCCCGGCGCTTCTGGCCATCGCGGTGTGCCTCTTTGCCTTCTCCACCATATTGGCGGTGGGCTATTATGGCTTGCAGGTCTGGGCCTATCTTGTCGGTCCATCGAAGTGGAAGGACCGGGCCTATCTGATCTTCTTCTGCGCGACGCTTCCGATCGGTGCGCTGGTCGATGTTTCGACCGTCACGAACCTTGCCGACAGTTTCTTTTTCCTGCTGGCCGTGCCGAATATCATCGGATTGTACATATTGTCCGGTGAGGTCCGCGATGACGGCGAACGGTATTTTGCGGCAAGGCGAGATATTGGCCGGGTCGACACGACAGGGCCGGCAGCATTGCCGGCATGGCCCCGTAGAGCAAGTGACTGATCCGGGGTCGCAAGCAATCACCCGACCATCCGGCTAGTCGGTGGTAACGCCCGGCAGGACCGGGGGCTTGCAGTCGGATCTCAGAAAATGCTCACCAAATCAGCCGCGGATGTCGATATCGCCCGCTTCGTCCGTGCTTTGCTGGATGGCACGGCCGCACATCCCGATTTCGCCACACTGGAGTTTCCCGAGCAGCGTCATATCCTTGCGGATGTGCGTCGCCCATGGCGGATGGGTGGGCCGGATGTTCCCCATGTGGATCGCGGGGTGACGGTTGGACGCGGCGAAGTGCGCGTGCGTATTTTTCGTCCACATGGCGCGGCGACTTTCAGCCCCGCGCTCATCTATATGCATGGCGGCGGCTTCGTCTATTTCGGGCTCGATACTCATGACCGCCTGATGCGCGAACTGACTGCGAGGAGCGGCAGCAAGGCGGCCTTCCCATGGTCCGGTCTTGGCCCGGTGGACGATCTGCCCGCTTATGATCTTGTCAACCTCGGCATCGGCCTTGAGAAGGAGAAGTGGAGCGTGACGGCCTATATCGATAATCTCTTCGATGAGGTCTATTGGCAAGGCTCGCAACTCAGCTACAGCACCCGTGGCGCCATTGTGCCCTATACGCCCGCATGTTCGGACTTCGGTTGCGCACCCGGCTCTATGGGAGCAGCGCCGCCTCATGGCCGGTTCGGGCTGCGGCCCTTCGTGCAAGTGGTCGGAAAGCGGACTGAACGGTGGTCTTTCGATGGCCTGGCGAAACCCGCCGGCCTGAATTCGGCAGGGTGGTCGCCTTTCAGCCCTGCGGCTGTTCGCGGTTCAGGCTCTGCCTGAACCGAAAGGCGATTGGTCTCGATGGGCCTATATGATCGCGCTTACTGGGCGTATCCGGGCAGCTTGCGGTCGAGCATCCGCAAACAGCCTTCCCAGGCATTGTCCCAGATCGGCGCCGTCGGGCCGTCGGTCTGGCGCCGAACCGCCTCCTGGGCGGATCGAGGTGCCATGAGGACACCATCCCGCCCCGCTGTAAGCGCCAACACCTGCTGGGAACAGGCGCGTTCGAGATATTGCATGCCGACAATGGCTTCTGCTGGAGTCGACCCCAGCGCGAGGGTCCCGTGATTGCGCAGCAGCATCAGCGATTTGCTGCCCAGATCCGCGACGATCCGTGCGCGCTCATCCGTATCGAGCGCGATGCCTTCAAAATCATGATAGGCGAGCTTCGGGAGCACGATCAGCGCATGCTGGGTCAGCGGCAGGAGCCCTTCCTTTTGCGCGGAGACAGCGACCCCGGCATCGGTGTGCAGATGGATGATGAAATGCGCGTCGGGGCGGGCGGCATGGATCGCCGAGTGGATGACGAAGCCTGCCCGGTTGACCGGGCCCGCGCCGCCATCGAGGATCGCGCCCTCAATATCCACCTTGATCAGCGACGATGCCGTCATCTCCTCAAAGAAATGACCATAGGGATTGATGAGGAAGGCTGGAGTCGACCCTGGCACACGCGCAGAGATGTGCGTGAAGATCATGTCGTCCCAGCCGTAGAGCGCGACCAGCCGATACAATGCCGCGAGCGAAACCCTTGTCTCCCATTCCACGTCGGCGGTGGTGGATTGCATGCTGATCATATGACGACCGTCTCCCGATTTTCCGCCGCTGCCTTCGATGTCCCGGGCAGACTTCCCGAAATCGGAACGAGGAGGAGGATCAGGATCGCCGTCACCGCGATATAGGCGAGAACGCCATACCACCCGAAGGCGTCCTGGGTTGTAAGGATCAGCGGGGTCGCGATCACGAGGCCCACAAACGAAAGCTGGTTGAAGATGCCACTGGTCGAGCTGGCGCTATGCGTTCCTCGAACATGCGGCAACATGGCCATCATGAGAGCGGTGAAGCAGCCGGTGGAAAACTGGAAGATCAACATGCCGATGATGGCGAGTTTCCAGCCGCTTTGCGGGAACATGTAGATGGCGCCGCCGGCAATCAGGGCCACCGTGCCGATGGCGCCGACCAGCAGGCTACGCCACCCGCGATTGAGCAGATAGCCCGTGATGAAGCTGCCACAGCTGTCCGGAAAGGTCGAAAGGCTGCTGAACATCGCGGTCATCGCGATGGGCAAGCCAAAAGCCGTCTTGAAATAGAGCGGGATGATCGTCGCCGTGCCTGACTGCAGGACCGCCAGCACCCCAAAGGCCAGGCCCAGCCGCAACGGCTTGGGCGCGAAGATCACGGAGAAGCTTTGACGGAACGACTCCGGCTTCTCGTCTGCGATGTGTGGAGGGAATGATAGTGCCAGTAGAAAGGCGACGGCCTGAAGCACGGCTGTACCGAGGAAAACCCAGCGCCAATGCTCTCCCCCGGCAACCGACGAGGCGTTGATCACGCCGAACTGGAAGCCGATGGGAATGCTGGTTGCCCACAATGTCAGCGCCGTCGTGCGGCGTCTTCCCTCAGTTGTTCGCATGAGGAGCATCAGCCCGGCCACCGCAAAGGCAATGCAGGTCACGCCGTCCAGGGCCCGCGAAGCGATCAGCCATCCAATATTCGGCGCGATCCAGGCGGCGAGGTTGGCAACAATGCTCAACAGCGCACAACCCGCCAGAACGGGCTTGTCACCCAGTCGGTTGATGATGGTCCCCGCTGGGAGCGCGCCCACGGCACCCATGACGGCCAGCACCGACATCACCAGGCCTGCGGTTGCCGAAGAGACGCCAAAGGCGAGCTTTATGTCGGGGAGGATCGGGACCATTTTCCCGAAACCGGCGCTCGACAATATGCCGAACAGGTAAATCGCAAAGATCGAGGGCCAGCTTCCGGGACGCAAACGCATTCACGAACTCCTGTATCGACGGTGTCAGGCGGCAGTAAAATCCGGATGGTCGTGGCTTCGCACCCAGTTGGCAACATCCTTCCGTCGCGCGAACCAGACCCCTTCATGCTGCTGGGCATAGCTGATCATGCGACGGATGGTTGGAATGAGGGTGGGGCGCCCGGCCATGTGCCCGTGCAGGGTGATGTCGATGATCTTGGGACGTCCGGCGGCACCTTCCGCGTACAGTGTATCGAACGTGTCCTTGAAATTCTCCCAGATGACCGATGGCGGATTGCGGGCAAGGGCCCACATATTCAGATCGTTCATGGGAAGACCGGCGCGCGGGAAGATGACGAGGTCGCCATGCCCGGTCGAATGCAGGAATGGAATGTCGTCGCTCGCGTCGTCGGCGTTCCACGCATAGCCTTCCTGGGCAAGCAGGCGATTGGTGTTGCTCGTGCCTGTCAGGCCGACACTGATCCATCCCGCCGGCCTCTCGCCGGCGATCTCTGTCAGCACCCTGGTGCAGCGACGGATCTCTTCCAGCTCTCCCTCGGGATCATCCTCGCGCATCCTGATATCGTTCTGCCAGCCATGGCCACTGATCTCAAAGCCTTGGGCAATGGCTGCCTCGACCACCTTGGGATGCTGTTCGGCGGCAAGTCCGTTTGTGGACATGGTTGCCGTGACGCCGAGTTCGCCAAGCAGGTCGAAAATCCGCCACATCCCTGCCTTCCATCCATAGTCGCCATAAGACAGTGAGAAGGGATCGCGGATGCCCGGCTGGAAATGGGTGTACTGGCTCTGGACCGTGAAGGATTCGAAGGCCAACCCGATGTTGAAGACGAGACGTTCGTTCTTGGGGAGAGACCAGTTGCGGGGATAGGGCATCAAGGACTCCAGCTCAGGCGTAACGATATTGGGGCTCGGTCATGGCCAGCCCCTGGTGGAATGCGCGAATGAGGCGTTGAAAGCGCTTCGGATGTTCGCGGAAGATGAAATTGCCGGATCGATTGACGAGGTGGTATTGCGCTTCAGGCTGTGACTTGCCGATGGTCTGGAAGAGCACGAGACCGTGCGCCGGCGTGGTCAGGGGGTCTTCCGCGGCCCAGATGACCTGTAGCGGGACTGGAAACCGGGCATCCCGCGCCAGCGCCCACAATTTGCTCTTCGTCCGGCTGAGGCTGGCGCTGAACAGCGCGCGCGCTGCTGGATTCGCCATTGCCTTCCGTGCCGCGATCGGCCCGGGTTGCTGCGCAGCGAACACGCAATTGTCCAGCAATGCGGCGTCGATATGGCCAGGCGTGAAGGAAATGCGCTCAAGCGCCCAACGCTGCGAGGCGGGACTCCAGAAGGGGGGCGGTGGATCCAGAAAGACGAGGTCATCGACCCAATCGCCGATCGGCGCGGCTGCGGCGCTGGCGACAACGCTCACGGAGGCGACCCGGTCTGGCGCGTTCATGGCGATCCACAGACCGACCAGGCCGCCGAGATCGTGCCCGACGATATGCACGCGGCCTACGCCAAGGGCTTCCAGGGTGGCCAGGGCATGCGCGCCGATATCGTCGATCGTAAGGGGCTCCTCATCGGTCTTGAAGCCTGTGCTACCGCTTCCGAGCAGGTCGATGGCGAGCACGCGATTATCGGTGCCGAAGCCTTCAAGCATCCCCTGCCACAGATGCGCCCCACCGCAATAGGGCGATATGCCGGGGATGGCGCCATGGAGGAAGAGGGTTGGCGTATCGCCCGCACCGCCAGTGATGACATGCGTCGCCACGCCCTGGATTGCGAGAGTTTGATGTTCAAGCAGACTCATCATCGGGGATCCTTCATGCGCTGACGTCGTCGACGAAGCGGGACAGCAACTCGTTGAAGCGTGCGGGATGCTCACGATACGGGAAGTGGCCGCAATGGTTGAACATGCTGATCTCGGTCATGCGCTGATGCGGGCTGATCATCCCGAAAATCTCGAATGCGCCCTGCACCGCGACAGTGCGATCATTGGCGCCCCAGATGATTTCGACAGGCCGCTGGAGCCGGCCCTCGCGCAGCCACTGAAGGGTTTCGCGCTTCTGCCTGGCCAGTTCGGGCAGGAAATAACGATGAGCGAGACCTTCGCGGACCATTTTCTGCACGGCGATTTTTACTTGAGGCTGATTGGCGACCTCGACGGAACGATCAACCCAGTCTTCGGTCACGGCTCGTGGATCGTGGCAATAGCCCTCATAGACCCAACGCGAACTCGCACGCGAATAAGGAGGGTGCGGATTGCCGGCCAGGGTGATCTCATTGGGCGATATCGTCGGGCTGAGCGTCCCGCTGCTCACGATAGTGAGCGACTTGACCAGATGGGGATATTCAAGGGCCACGCGCGTCGCGCAAAAGCCGCCGCGCGAGTGACCGACGAGATGGACACCATTTGCATCGAGCGTTTCAATAAAGGCCGCGGCATGACGGACCACCGCCGCCATCGTGTAATCCTCGTCGCGCAGGGGATTGCCGGTGAAGCCCTGGCCGATCTTGTCGAAAGCCACCACGCGGAACCGGTCGGCAAGCGGGACAAAGTTCAGGTCCCAGGCGTGGGTGCTGCTGCCGGCCTCGGATGAACCAAAGTTGCCGCCAAAGATGAATATAATTGTCTCACCGTTTCCTTCATCGTGGAAGACGGTGTCGATACCTTCGATTGTCCGCCTGCGCGGATTGCGCATCGCGGGCGTCGTGGTTACGCCTAACCCTTCGGTCGACATGCCTAAGTCCCCGTTTGATTCACCTAAGAGCGCCGAAGCGCTTCAGAGTGACAGTTGGCTGATTATCAGTGTGCTGTCAAATTCTGTTTGCGGATGGACGCGCACCATTCGATGGACTGCATGCGGCTATTGAATCTGGCTGTGCTTTGGCGGATGGCTATGTGCGATCAGCACGCGATACGGCATCGCTGCAGCTGCAACAGGGACAAGAAGAAATGGCTCGAAGCGCGATGGCAAAGGCCAAGGAAAAGTTGGAACAGATCCATGGCGGGGAGGGGATACACGTCTTCGATCATGTTCCCGGGCACTTGATTCGCTGTGCACGCCAGATCGCGGTTGCCATTTTCCTGGAGGAACTCGACTCTTTCAACATCACATCGGTCCAATACGCGGCCCTGGTAGCCGTGCGTGCCAATCCCGGTGTCGACCAGCGCACGTTGGGGGATCTGATAGCGATCGACCGTTCCACGATCGGTACATTGCTGGGGCGGCTTGAGGATGCCGGACTCGTTCGGCGCGAAATGCCCAAGCATAATCAGCGGATCAAACAGGTGTGGCTGACAGCCAAGGCTGAGAAATTGCTGGATGAGTCGACCGATGCGATCGAGCGCGTCCAGGAGCGCATCATGGCGCCGCTCAATCCGGAGGAGCAGGCCCTGTTCGTATCTCTCCTCTCACGGCTGGTGACGGGGAATAATGATCTTAGCCGGGCACCGCTCAAGCCGCGCAAGGCGCCGAAATAAGCGGCAGGCATTGCATCGGCATACTGATTGACAGTGTACTGATGTTTGTGCATTGTGATGACGGTGATCTGAGAGAGTCGGATATCCCGTCGCTCGATGCGGGTCACGCAGCCTTGTTGTCGTCTACTCGCACCGGGAGCTTCCATGCCGATCACGTTCACACCTTTGACGAACACATTGGGTGCCGAAGTTCATGGGGTGAACCTGCATGAACCGTTCGATGACGAGACGTCGGCCGTGCTGCGCAAGGGGTTTGACGAATATAATCTGCTCTTGATCCGGGGTGTCGACATTTCGGCGCCCGAACAATCGCGATATGGCGAAGTGTTCGGGCGGATCGAAGTCAGAAAGGGTATCGCGACCGGTGCGGTCGCACAGGAGCCCGGCACTCAATATATCTCGAACACGCGTGCCGATGGCATTCTCGGAGACGGCGAGCTCAAATTCCATCAGGATCATCTCTTCCATGAAGAGCCGCTTCGTGCGCTCATGCTCTATGCCATGGAAATCCCGGATTCCGGCAGCCAGACGAAGTGGCGATCGGGCAATGCGATCTATGAGGCGCTGAGCGCGGATTTGCGCGCACGGGCCGAAGCCGTGAAGTGCCTCCATGTCTTCGATTACGACCGCAAGGATTATTCCGTCGAGGTCGGCTTCTCCAATCTGTCCGCCAATGCCAAGACGGCGCTGCAGCCGCTTGTCTGGCGCAGTCCGGCAACGGGAAAGCCGGCCGTGTGGGTCGTCCGGTTCAGCACTGCCGACTTCGAAGGCGTCTCGCATGGCGAAGGGGAGGCGCTGCTCGACGAGATCTGGCAGGCGGCCGAATCCGTTGAAGAATATGTTCATGAGTGGAAGAGCGGCGACCTGCTGATCTGGAACAATCTCGCGCTCCAGCATGCGCGGATGCCGTTCAATGCGGAAGAGCGCCGTACGCTCCGTCGCACGCCGCTGCTGTAGCATGACCGCCCCCGCGCGCTTCGCTGGCCCGCCATCGCCCCGCATAGCACTGGTCATCGGTGGCGCAGGCGGCATCGGTGCGGCGATATGCCGAAATCTCGCGCGTGTGGGCAATGTCATCGCGGTCGCGGACATCGATGGTGACGCAGCGAATGACGTGGCCCTTTCTCTGGGACATGGATCGCATGCCGGTTTCTCTACCGATGTCAGGCAGGAGGCTGCCGTGGAGGCTTTGTTTGCCTCCGCCGAGGCGGCAATCGGAGATATTGCGATCCTTGTCTATGTCGCGGGCGGTCCATTGGTCGATCCGTCGCAGCCGCAACAGATCGCGCAGACATCGGTCGATAATTGGGAGCAAACCGAAACGCTCAATGCGCGCGGTCTGTTTCTGGCGACACGCGCCTTTTTTCGCAGGCGCGAAGTGCGTCCGGTCGCGCAGGCACGCCTCATCACGATCGGTTCGATGGCGGGCGTTGCCCCTTCGGGCCTCCACACCGGTGTCGCCTATGCCGCCTCGAAGGCCGCTGCGATCAATCTGACGCGATTTGCCGCGCTTGAAGGCGCGCCACTCGGCATCACTGCAAATGCGATAGCACCGGGCACTATCCTGACCGATACCGTCCGCGCCCAGCTGACGCCTGAGCAGATCGCCGCGATCGCCCGCGAGACGCCGGTCGGCCGGATTGGTCGGCCCGAGAATATTGCTGCTGCGGTTGAATTTCTTGCAGCGCCCGATGCCGACTTCATGACCGGGTGCGTGCTGGAGGTGAATGGCGGACGCCACATGGGTTGAGATCGATAAAGGGGAGCTGTGCGTGGGGAATGATCTGTCTGGAGCAGTGGCGCTTGTCACAGGGGGCGCGGCGGGTATCGGCGCCGCGATCGCCGGTGGGCTTGCCAAGCAGGGCGCAAAGGTTGCCGTTGTCGATGTTCAGGCGCCGGCACCCGGCGCCGATGTTGCGAGTTGGGTGGCCGATGTACGCGACTCTTCGGCCGTTGCGCGGGTCTGCACGGAAGTTGCTGCCGCGCTCGGTCCGATCTCGATCCTGGTCAATAATGTCGGCGGTTGTGGCGAGGGGCGCTGTGAGGGAATCGAGGATGTCAGCGATGATGTCTGGAATCTTGTTCTCGACCTCAATCTTGGCAGTACGATGCGCTTCTGCCGGGCGCTGGTGCCGGGCATGCGCGCCCTGGGCACGGGCAGGATCATCAACATCGGCAGTTCGCTGATGCATGGGCTGTTCGGCGGCGTCGGCACCGCGCCGGCGCTTCTGCCATATGTGACGGCCAAAAGCGGAATAGCGGGCCTGACGAAACAGCTTTCCTATGATCTGGGGCCTGCAGGCATCACCGTGAACGCCATCGTGCCCGGTCTGACGCTGCCGGGCCCGGAGGCCAAGATTACCAAGCGTTTCAATGCGCTTCCGCCCGAAGAACAGGCGCGGCTGACGACCGGCATCGCGCGGGGTCGTCTGGGGAGCGGTGACGATATGGTGCATGCGGCGCTTTTCCTGGCCTCGCCTGCGGCTGGCTATATCAGCGGACAACTTATTTCTGTCACAGGTGGTCCGTGATAAAATGAATAATATGTCCGGTAAGTTCTATTAGACGATCTATTTATGAATTAAATTTCTCTATAATTTGGAAAGATCGCAATGTCGTTCGTTTTTAACTCATGGTATGCGGTAGCATGGCGGAATGAGTTGAACGAATTTTCTCTCATATCGAGAACTATTCTTAATATGCCTCTCGTCATATTCATTGATGCTGAGGGGTGTGTTGCCGTATTACGCGATCGGTGTCTGCATCGCTTCGCGCCACTTCACCGCGGCACAGTGGTCCAGACTGGTCTCCAATGTGGATATCATGGTCTGGTGTTCGATCGATCAGGCGCCTGTGTGCATAATCCACAGGGCGCCCGGCTTCGTGGTGTGAGCGTTGCTGCATTTCCTGCGGTCGAAGTCAATGAGTTGATCTGGGTCTGGCTGGGCGCCGTGGAGCGCGCCGACATCGGCAGTATTCCCGATCTTGGCTTCATTTCCCAGGCGCATCCATCCTCGCGAACCCCTGGCTATACATATGTCCGCGCGAATTATGAGCTGCTCAACGACAATATCATGGATCTCGGGCATGTGGACTATCTGCACCCCAATACCCTGGCACAAGGTTCCTTCGCGACGATCCAGCCGAAATGCACTCAGGATGGGGAGCGGGTGTCGATACATTGGGATGTGACCGGCGTTCCGCCCTCACGGCTTAACGCGGCGGTGTTTGGCGACGTGACAAGGATCGACACCTCGACCGAAGTCACCTGGCAAGCGGCCGGAAACATGAGGTTGCGCATTCTCATGCGACCGACGGACGCTCCGGACGCGCCGCCGTTCGTAAGCGAGGCATGTCATCTCATGACGCCTGAGACCGAGACGACGACCCATTATTTCCATTGCGGGGTTCGTAACTTCGCAGTCGATGATGTCGAACTGACCACGGCCCGACGGGCGTTCGCCAGAATAGCTTTCGAGGATGAGGACAAGCCGATGGTCGAGGCTGTTCAGCAGACCATGGGCAGGGATGCGGACTTCCTCACGATGAAGCCTGCGTTGCTTGCGGGTGATGTGGGCGCGATGCGCGTACGTCGCGTGATCCAGCGCCTGCGTGAGGCTGAGCGCACGGCCGGCGCGTCTGTCCCGTCAGATTTCTAACCGGGTCTTACGGCAATATCGCAGCGAAGGCAGGCTGAACCGATACCATAGTGGATTGGGCAATGACGGGCAGGAAAGAGTGGACGAAATGACAATGAGCGGGGCCGATATTCTGTGCGAAGCCCTTGATGCAAACGGGGTCGATACCTGGTTCGCCAATCCCGGCACGTCGGAAATGCATATGGTGGCGGCGCTCGATCGCCGACCGGAGATACGCTGCGTCTTGGGATTATTCGAAGGTGTCGTGACGGGAGCGGCCGATGGCTATGCGCGCATGGCCGGAAAGCCTGCCGCGACTCTGCTCCATTGCGGCCCTGGTCTCGCCAATGGTCTGGCAAATCTCCACAATGCCAGGCGCGCGGCGACGCCGATGATCAACATCGTGGGCGATCACGCCTCCTATCATCTGGAATATGACGCGCCGCTGACCACCGATATCGAGAGCCTTGCGAGGCCCATGTCGCAATGGGTGCGCAGGGTTCAGGATGCGGAGACGATCGCGGAAGATGTCGATGCGGCATGCCGGGCGGCGCGCGGAATGCCCGGTGTCGCAACCCTGATTCTGCCCGCCGACGCCGCCTGGGAAATGACAAGGCGGAAAACGCTGGAGCGATCCATGGAACCCTTGCGGCAGGTTCCCGACGCTGGAATTGAAATGGCGGCAGCCCATTTGCTCTCGGGCAAGAAGGTCATGTTGCTCCTTTCGGGTAATGCCTTGCGCGCGCGCGCGCTATCGCTCGCGGCCGATATATGTGCGCGAACGGGTGCTCGAATGATGGGCGGGGTCGCCAACGGCCGGGTCGAACGGGGTGCCGGACGACCCGCAATCGCCCTGATCCCCTATCCTGTCGATCTCGCGCTGGCCGCGCTCGCCGATGTCGAGGTACTCCTGTGCATCGGCCCACAGGAGCCCGTCGCATTCTTTGCCTATCCGGGAAAGCCGAGCCGGCTTGTGCCGGAGAAATGCGAGGTTGTTCGCCTCGCAGAATTTGGTGACGATCTCGAGGCTTGCCTGGACGCGCTCGCAACCCTGACAGGTGCGAAGCCTGTCTTTGCTGCCCGCCCTGTCCGCAAGCCCGAAATGCCCAGCTCCGGAAAGCTCACGGACGCGGCCGTCGCGGCGATTACCGCACGTTTTCTCCCTGAAGACGCCATCATATGCGAGGAGTCGATCACTTCGGCCCGGCAATTCTGGGGGCTGTCTTCGGACGGCCCCAATCATGATTATCTTCAGCTGACCGGCGGCGCGATCGGTGCCGGGATACCGCTTGCGCTGGGCGCTTCCATCGCATGCCCCGATCGCAAGGTGATATGCCTGCAGGCCGATGGCAGTGGCATGTACACGGCCCAGGGGCTCTGGACGCAGGCACGCGAGCGTTGCAATGTGGTGACGATCATTCTCGCCAATCGGAGCTATGCGGTGCTGCATGGCGAAATGAGCAATGTCGGTATCGCCCATCCCGGCGCGAACGCGCGCAGGATGCTCGATCTCGATGATCCCGCAATCAACTGGGTATCACTGGCGCGCGGCATGGGGGTCGATGCCGAACGCGCGGACACCGTCGAGCGGTTTGCGGTGGTGCTGGAGGCGGCAATGGCCAGGAATGGTCCATTCTTGATCGAGGCCGTTATCTAAAGCAATATCCGAGCCGTTGGGCGATTCCGCCAACGGCTCGGATATTGGGGCATTGAAGAATCGAGAGCGGTTCCGTGTGAACGGAAACCGCTCTAAAGCCGCTTTCCCAGCAGACGATCGGGATCGTCGAAGCCAGCCGCTCGGTCCAGCCGCCAAACCATCGATATCGAGGACGCGTCACGTCGCGTCGGCAACGCAACGGAAGCCGATCGTGCCAGACCGATCGCGGGATGGCGCGATCAACAGGAGTTTGCCATGTTGATCGAGTCGCGGGGCATTTGGAAAATACCAGATGCTGCCGCGCGGCGTATAATAGCTGCCTCCCCGGATGATCGCGGCGCGGCTATGCTCGTCGCTATATTCATCGGTCAATTGCCAGACATTGCCGACCATCCCGAATACGCCGAAAGGGCTTGCTCCGCCAGCATGCGCATCCACCGGCGCGGGGGATGTCAGCGCCCGACCGTCCACAGGTTCAGGTGCGCGGGCTGGGTCCCATTCATTACCCCAGGGGAAAAGGCGTCCGTCAACGCCCTGCGCGGCATATTGCCATTCCCATTCATGTGGCAGCCGCTTGCCGGCCCATGACGCATAGGCGCGAGCATCTTCCAGTGACACCCAAATGACTGGCCGGTTCCCCAGCTTTTCGGGAAAGGAGCCATTCGTCCAGTGTTTCAGGAAATTGACGGGATCGGCGGGCTTATAGCCCGTCGCATCGAGAAACGCCTTGAACTGTGCGTTGGTGACAAGCGTGCGATCGATATAGAAGCGTTTGATATCGATGGTTTTCCGGTGGAAGCGCCGCGGCGTTTTCTCCCAGGGATATGCGATATCGACCCCGACATCGTTTGAGCCTTCTATTTCCACGCCACGCACCGCAAAATCAAAGCGGGCCGCCGGGATTTCGATCATGTCCCTTGGTGCCTCGGCATAGGCCCTGGTAGGGGCTATCGGCATCTGCGTTTGCGGTAGCGGGCGCCAATCGGCATCGAAGGACGATAGCGGCTTTCGCGTCATCGCTTGCATCGTCGACATCAGGCGCAAGATGCCCGGATCGATTGCGGTCTCGCTGGCCAGTATCGCGCCAAAGCCCTTGCCCTCCATGGGAAAGGACAGGGTTACATGATTGCCCCCGAGCACGCCGCTCAGTTCGACACCGTGATACAGGTCATAGAAGCGCATGCCGGGTTTCGCAGGCACGACCATCTGGGCGCCCGCGCTTTCATAGTCATTCCGGTTGATAACGGTCCACAGAACCTGTCCGTCATGTTCCCACTGGCTCGCAAATATGCCAAACTGGAGCATGGGGTAAAAAGGCCGCCATTCCCCTTGCGTCAGGAACGGCGCCGTCGCTCGCTGGATCGTCGCCATGCGCCGCGTCGCCTCGCCGTCGCGCGGCGTAATGCCGTTCCAGATGCCCCAGACATTCTCCCAGCTTTCCCAGCCCGACCCGTTGAAGAAGGCGAACTGAAGGTTGTCGCTCTTGGCCCGGGCCCAGCGGTCTGAGACATTGACCATATGTCGCCGTTCGAGCCAGCGATAGCGGTCGATCTTGGGCACGAAATCGTAGCTGTACTGCCCCCAGGACATGACATTCCAACTCAGTGCTTCATCGGCGAAAGGCAGCTCGGGCTGGAAAGCCAGCGGCTTGCCCAGCCGCTCGGCTGCCATCGGCCAGCCCGGAGGAACGCCGGCCTGGGTGTCGCCATTGACCCCGTCCGCGCCCAGATCCTGTAACAGCTTGACCACATTGTCAGGCAAGGTCCCCAGTTCGCGTACGCCACGATCCCAGAGCATATAGGGGAAGAGCACGCGTACACCGCGCCGGTGAAAATCGGCGACCATTGCCTTGATACCTGCTGCGCCGCCGGGCATCGACAGCAGCATGTCGAGTTGGTTGCGATCGTCCACGCCGATATTGGGATAGGAGGGCCAGAGCAGCACTGCGTCTATTCCGCCATAGCGGTCTTTCAAGTCGTCCAGGAAGCGATCCACTGTCCAGCGGCGTGCGATCGGATCATAGAGGTAGCGATCTTCCATCATCGCCTGGGTCTGGATGAATGCACTCCGGGTCCAGGCCAGCGCAGCTTCGCGATAATGGCGATCATCGAAAGCAATGCGATCCCGCTGCTCGTCGCGCCATGCTTTCACTCCGTCGTACCACCGGTCATAATCGGCCTGCGAGCATCCGGCCCAGCGTGCGGCGGTGAACGGCCCATCCACTGCCAGGCATGCCGGTCCGCTGATCATCATTTGCTTGAATGGCGGTGGCGTGACCAACTGCCCGTTCAATGGCGCCGCAGTGATTGCGGCGAGCAGGCCGGCTGCTCTCATCCATCTTCGCGACAGTCGCCGACCCTGCGTGCATAAGTTCGTCATGCCATCTCTTTCACAAATCGACATCGGGAAGGGAGAAACGCCGATGCAAGCCTGACCAGTCGCGATTCGTCAGTAGACTGTCAAATGTCCGATGCCTTGAAAACAGGTGGAAACGCCCCTGTGTCAAGCGCTGTTTTTTGATCTTGACAGTATACTGACGATTCGGCAGGCTCGCAGCGTCAATTTGATTTTCCTTCAACATATTTTCTGGCTGCACATGGTCGTGCGGCTCGGCGGAGGTCGTCATTCTCGGTGCTATCGCTTCCGCGTTCGGCGCAAATTGACCGTGTACTGATTGTCAAGGCGGGGAGGCTCGGGGAACAGGCAATGCACGCTTGTTCACAGGATATCTCTGCGAATATTTCAGGGGGAAAAACGATGCGAAGTCTATTCACTACAACGTCGATACTGGCCGCAGCTGCGCAACTCGTTGCTACAGGGGTAGCCCATGCGCAGACTCCACCTGAGTCCATCATGGCAAATGGCGAGAATAAGGATGCGGACATCGTTGTTACCGGCACGCTGATTCGCGGGTCGGCCGAAAACGCCGCACTTCCCGTTGCAGTGATCAGTGCCGATACGCTGCAGAAGCGCGGGACGCCTTCGATGTTGGATATCATAAAAACCCTGCCATCGGTCGGTCAGGTTCAAGGTGAGAGCAACGCTTTCTCGGTCAGCGCGCAGCAGCAGGTTGGCGCCGGCTCGATCAATTTGCGCGGCCTGGGTGGCGAACGGACGCTCGTCTTGCTGAACGGGCGACGGATAGTCGCTTCCCCTGGCCAGGGCAGCCAGGGCGTTGACACGAATTTGATGCCTTTGTCGGCGATTGGCCGCATTGAAATCCTGAAGGACGGCGCTGCGGCGACCTATGGTTCGGATGCCATTGGCGGTGTCGTGAACCTGATTACCCGAACCGACCTCCATGGTTTCGACGTATCGGCCAATTACCGCTATGTCCCTGACACAGACGGCGACTACAGCGCGAGTGTCGCCTATGGCTGGTCAAACGACACCGTGCGTGCCTTCATTTCGGCCGGGTATCAGCATCGGTCAGAGCTTGCGTCCGTCGACCGAGATTGGGCAAACCTTCCCTACACGACCAATCCGGCGCCCTGGGGGCCGCTGTCCAATCCCGGCGTGTTCCTGATCACCGGTGCCGGAGGCGCGCCGTTGGGACCGCCGGTTCGCGACGCAAACTGTGCTGAGACTGGCGGATATGCCGGTTATTCGAACACGCTGCCGGTCTGTTATCACACTGCCATCCCGTTCGATAATCTGGTCGAGGACGAGAACAAATATCAGATCTACGGCGATGCCGATGTCGATTTGGGCAGCGACAGCAAGCTGCATGTCGAAGGGCTGTATGCGCGCAGCGACTTGCCGCATATGCGCTTTTCTCCATCCTATCCGCCGATTGTCGGGCCCAATGGTCCGGGCAGCGCCTTTACTATTCCAAGCAGTAACCCAGGCTTCAATAATTTCCTGACACAGACCGGCAATGCTGCTCTGATAGGAACTGCGACCGGTGCGAATACTATCCTGTGGCGTGCCTTCGGAAATGGTGGGAACCCTTCAACCGACGGGCTCGGGGGTAACATCGGCTACCGCAAGCGCGATCTGTATCGCGTTTCCGCCAATATTGACGGAAAGATCACCGATTCGATCAATTATAACGTCGGTGTTTCTTATTCGAACGAGAAATATGATTCGAGTGCGCCAGATATACTCATTTATCGTCTGCAAAACGCTCTGAATGGCTTTGGTGGTCCGAACTGTTCGGGCACGGTGGCTGGTGCCAACGGATGCCAATATCTCAATCCGTTTTCCAATGCCTACGCCTCCAACCCGGCCCTTGGTCTGACCAATCCTGGCTTTGCATCCACCGTCGCCAATGATCCGGCGCTGGTGAATTGGTTGTTCAACGATCAGCGGATTGTTCAGGAACAGTCGTTGCTGGTATTCGATGCGTTGCTGAGCGGGAAGCTGGGCATCAGCCTGCCGGGCGGCGATATCGGATGGGCAGTCGGTGGCCAATATCGCAAGGGTGCGTTCCATTCGCGGACGGACAATTTCTCGAACCAGTATATTACACCCTGTATCAATCCGGGCAATATGTCCTGTACTTTGAGGACGGGACCATATCAGTTCTTCGGTCCGATCGTACCGCTCGATGTCAGTGAAGAAATCTACGCAGCCTTTGGCGAGTTGAGTTTGCCGGTAACATCTCGCCTGAATGGTCAATTGGCCATTCGCTATGAGGATTATGGTGGCGGAACGGGGTCTACGGTGAATCCGAAGTTCGCGCTGAAATGGCAGGCGATCGATGGTTTGGCGCTCCGCGGATCGGTCGGCACGACATTCCGCGGTCCCTCAATGGCGGAACGCGCGGCCTCCGGCACACAGAGCAGCATCGGCCTCGCCGTCGCTGGCGGCGTATTCAAGGCGGTGGAAAATCGGGGGAACCCGGACATCCAACCGGAAACCGCCTTCACCTACAGCCTGGGCGCGATCGTCGAGACGGGCGGCTTCCATTTCTCCGTGGACTATTGGAGTTACAAGCTGAAGGATCTGATCGTCCGCACACCGCCGGACGTGATCGCCTCGGCTGTTGCCGGTGCCGGCACCGGCACGCAATTTGTGAACTGCGCCAGCCCGCTGGCCTCGCTGATCACTTTTGCCGGCAATGTCTGTAGCCAGGGCGTGACGCGTGCCAACGACATCGCGATCATCCAGTCGGATCTCGTCAATGGCCCTACCACGAATACAAGTGGCCTTGATTTCGCAGCGAGCATGAAGTTCAATGACATCGGCAGTGGAAAGCTCACGCTGGCGACGAATGCCAGTGTTGTCCTGAAGTATCATATCAATGATTTCTTGAACAATGGCGTGCTCATCTCAAAAGGATATGATGCCGTTGGCTATGCCAACTATGATCGGCTTCCCGGCACTATTGCGCGCTGGCGCGGCAACGCCTCGATCGAATATGCGACCGGTCCGCACACCTTCCGCTTGGCGGCCTATTATGTCGCGGGTGTGAAGGATAACCGTATCCCCGTCTATGTGCAGACTGGTCC
Source organism: Sphingobium aquiterrae (assembly GCF_037154135.1). Taxonomy (NCBI): domain Bacteria; kingdom Pseudomonadati; phylum Pseudomonadota; class Alphaproteobacteria; order Sphingomonadales; family Sphingobiaceae; genus Sphingobium; species Sphingobium aquiterrae. The sequence continues at coordinate 38,367 of NZ_JBANFL010000015.1, read as the reverse complement.
CGTGACGTCACCATGCATAGCAGGAACGACAGCGCCCAATTGCAAGCTCGTCACATTCGGGCAGAAGGTGGCCGCCTTTACCAGCATCGACGCCAATTATCAGGTGGAACTCTTTTCCGGGACGACACTCAACGTCACGGTGCTGAACCTGTTCGACAAGGACCCTTCCGGCGCACGTCAGTCTCTAAGCTATGATCCCGCCATCGGCATTCCCGAAGGTCGCTCTTTCAAGATCGGTGTACGCTACACTTTCTAATATGATCGGAAGACAAATATTGGGGCGGGGTCTTGCGATTCCGCCCTTTTGCTTGCGCAGTCGGACTGCTTGGGCCTGTTTGGGGGGCGTTGCAGATGCCGGAAGACGTGCCAAAGCGGCTCGACGCCACCACGATGTTCTTCGACATGCTGCGGATCAGGTTCCGGTGCTTATTTGAGCTGCGCCAGTCGACACGCCGATATCAGCACGCGAGAGGCTGCGCCTCCCGGCAATCGTCAACGACGCTCGGCTTCGGAAGCCCATAGATCCCAGGCGCGGCCGATCTGGGCGCGATTGGAAATTGTGGCGCTCAGGGCTTCGCCGGGGGAAAGATATGTGACATCGCCCATCGTGCTGGCTGCGATCTGCAGGCCCGCATTGACCTCGGTATAGACGGCCCGGAAGACTGCCTCCTGCAGGCTCGATCCCGTCGCGGTCGATCCATGGCCACGCATCAGCACAACGGTCGCGTCCCGGCCAAGCGTTTCCGCAAGGGCAGCACCATGCTCGCGGCTGCTGATCAGCAGATCCGTTTCGTCACTTCCCAAAGAGCGGATATCGAAGCAGGGCACGTCCTCGCCCAGGAACGATGACATATGGAAGATCGGCCGCAACTTCGCTTGGGCAACACAGCCGAAGGGAATGACCGAGGGCGAGTGGCTGTGCACGATGGCGCTGACATCGGCGCGCGCCTTGTAGATCTCGCTATGAATGAAGCGTTCGAGATAGGGCTTGCCATCATGGCCAGCGCATGGCTCGCCATCGAGACCGTGCTCCATGATGTCGAATGGCGCAATGGTTGCGGGCGCCTTCGAGGATGACAGCAGGAAGCGACTGGAATCGTGCGGATGACGGGCGCTGACATGCCCGAACGCGTCGACCACGCCCTTGCGATAGAGAATCGCGTTGGCGGTGACGAGCCTCTCAATCGCTTGTCGAACCACCGGGTCGCGCTGCACGGCGGTGGTGACCCTGTTCATTCCTCGTCCACGATCATGTTGACGAGCGTGCCAATACCGCAGACCTCCACCTCGACACGGTCGCCCGGCTTCATCCAGACCGGCGGTTCCCTGAACGCCCCGACGCCGCCTGGGGTGCCGGTCGCGATGATATCGCCGGGCACAAGCGGCAGCACATCGGAAAGATAGGAGATAAGCTCGGGCACGCCGAAGACGAGATCGTCCAGCCTTGCCTGCTGCATAACAGCGCCGTTGAGCCGGGTGGTGAGTGTCATCTCCGCCGGGGCAGGGGCTTCGTCCCGCGTGACGATCCAGGGACCTACGGAGCCCGAGCGCCAGAAATTTTTGCCGGGAAAGAACTGGATCGTGTGCCGCTGATAGTCGCGTACCGAGCCATCGTTGAAAAGCGTGTAGCCAGCAACATGCTCATAGGCATCTTCTTTGGCGATATGGCGGCCCCCCTTGCCGATCACGATTGCAAGCTCGCCTTCATAATCGAACTTTTCGGACACGCGCGGTCGGATCAGTGGCGCGAGATGGCCGACGACGCTGTCGGTGCAACGCGTGAAGATCGAGGGATATTTTGGCGGTTCCCTGCCGGTTTCGGCAATATGGCTGGCATAGTTCAGCCCGACCATGGCCATCAGCCGGGGGTTGAGCACCGGCGGAAGGAAGGTGATTGCGGCAAGCGGAATGGACAGCGTTGACTGATCGCGCGCCATCGACAGCCATTGCGGTTCGGCAAGAGTCTGATCGACGCTGTTTACGCCTTCGATCTCCCCGCCCAGATCGATCACGATATCATTCTCGACGATACCGAAGCTCTGGCGACCTTCATGGAGGAAATTGATCAGTTTCATGCTGTGGCAAGCTCCTGCGGAACCGTGTGGGGATGGTGTTTTTCAATCAGGCTGGCGACGGCATCCCAGCCCCTTGCATCGCCCTTGCGGACGATCGCCGCGACATAGCGATCGGGGCGCAGCAGGATGTAGCAGTCCCTGACTGCCGCGAAACGTGGCATAAGCGCGCCCTCGGCGTCGCGGCAGACGATGAGTCCGTCGACCGTCCGCGCGGTCTGCTGGCGTGGCACGATCACGACGCGCGGGAGCGCGAGCCTGGTGAGCGCGGTTGGCAAAGCCAGGTCATCGAAGGCATGCACCGGGTCGTCTGCAAGCGAGAGCAGGAGGAAGCCGGGCGGCAGCATATGATCGAGGAGCAGAAACTGGCGATCGGGCGTTTCGACGCGCGGTTGGGGGAACTGGCGCCCCACCTCGGCGGTGCCCATGGCCCCTTGCAGGAGCAGGCCGTCCTCGAAACGTGGGCGCGGCCTATAGCGCATCTGCTGCACATAATCGCGGGCTTTGGGAAACAGGGCGAGTGCGCGGAAGAACCAAGGCGTAAGCCATGCGCGAACCGCACTTTGCGACATCAGGATACGCCCCATGCGCAAGGACAGGTCTATCATCGCATGGACATGGGGCTTGCGCTCGGTCTCATAGCTGTCGAGCAGGGCCGGGCCGAAATCGCCACGACATACCGCTGCCAGTTTCCAGGCAAGATTCACCGCATCGCGTAGCCCGCTGTTCAAACCCTGGCCCGCAAATGGTGGGCTAAGATGGGCGGCGTCACCTGCAAGAAGGAGACGCCCGCTGCGCCACCGTTCTGCCACCCGAGCATGAAAGGTGTAGGTGCGGATCCGCCTTATCGTGGCATCGCCATCCGGGCCGACGCCAGCCAGCAATCGGCGGACATTGGCTTCCTCTACCAGGCTGTCCGCATCCTCGCTGCGGTGGATCATGAACTCGTACCGGCGAATGCCACCAGGCCCCGGAAGCGTGATGCAAGGGCGTCGGGCATCGCAGATGACCCGGGACTGACGGAAGGGATCGCGCGTGTCGGCAAGATCAACGATCAGCCATCGCTCGTTATAGGTGTCGCCCTCAAGCTGGATGCCGAGGCCGCGCCGGATCGTGCTGCGACCGCCGTCACAGCCTGCCACCCAGGAAGCGGAGAAATGCTCTGGATCGCCTCCACCCGCTGGTGAGGCGGTGACGATGACCTGGCCGTCGCTATCCTCGGCGTAAACGACGCTGGTCTCAAACAGCAATGTCACGCAATCGTAGCGACGCGCGCCCTCGTGGAGTATCCTTTCAAGCTCGACCTGTTCGAAGGCATTGCGCTTGGGATAGCCATGCTCGATTTCGGAGGGCTCGATCATGGCGAACCGGCGACCGCGGGCATCGAAATAATGCGAACCATAATCGAGCGAGAGCGTGGCGATCAGCTCTTTCTCAAGCCCGATCCACTGAATGGCGCGCAACGCCTCATCATCGATGGAAACGGCGCGTGGCTCGCTGACGGTTGAGGCATTGCGTTCGATGACGAGCGTGCGGACCCCCTCCTTGCCAAGAAGATTCGCAAGGAGAAGCCCGGTCGGTCCGGCGCCGACAATGATGACCTCATAGTGCGAGGCCATTGGCCTGATCTCGTCCTGCATCAGCTGCGCAGCTTTCCATGGCCCCAAAGATTGAGCGTCCGCTCTTCGTGCTTCCACTCACCCGGCGTGCGCCCTTCCTCCAGCAATTCGAGTTCGGCCGAAATCTCGATCCAGTTCCCATCCGGGTCGTTGATGAAAAGAAAGAGATTGTTGCCCGGACCATGTCGTCCGGGGCCCCATTGCAGTTTGAGGCCCAGGCCGGCGAAATGATCTGCCCAATCGCGCAGCTCGTTCCAGTCGCGCGCTTCATAGCAATGATGGTCGAGGCGATTTTCGGCCGCCTGGAAGACGGCAAGGGCGTGATGTTCGGCATCGCTATGCATGAACGTCGCGCGCACGCCGCCCTCATCATCAAGCACATGATCCGACAGGCCGAAACCGCAGATATCGCGGTAAAAGCGTTCAACCGGTTCGACATTCCTGGTGGCAAAGACGACATGCTGGAGTCTCGCATGGGGGCCGTCCAGGTTTGGTGCGCGCGAGCCGGCGTTCAGCCCAAATTCGATCGCGTTGCCGTCAGGGTCGCGCGTTCGCAGTGCCTTGCCTTGCCATATGGGGCTTTGCGCTGCCTCTATCGGGGCGTTCGCCTGCTTCAATCGAGTCTCTAGCGCGGAAAAATCGCCCTCCGCAGCGAAAGAATAGGATGAAAATGCAATGTGTTTCTTCGTCCCGGATTTGAACAGGAGCGTACGTCCGTCGCGCTCAACACAGTCAAATTTTCCAATGCGTGCGACATTTCTGCGAAGGGCGGCAGCATAAAAGGTCGAAAGTGCACCAGGATTATCGGACTCTATGGCAATATGATCTAATATTGCATTCAGCCTTGCAGCCACTGCATCCTCCTTGTCTGGCATTCATTGTCATGAGTGCGTGAATTTCGTTCACGATCAGGCTTGCAAGATTCTTATGACAGTATACTGATGATTCTGCAAGCCGGAAGCATGATGGTCCGGTGGAAAGGATTTCGGCATGGCAGCAGCAGACCACGCGCGGCATTTCTTCATCGACGGATCATGGGTCGATCCCATCGGCGCAAACTTGGTCCATGCGCTGATCGATCCTGCCGACGCAACGGTCCATGGCACGATCGCGCTCGGAGCGTGCGCCGACGTGGACAGGGCGGTGCAGGCGGCAAAGCGCGCGCTCCCCCAATGGGCGCGTACAAGCGTTGCGGAGCGCATTGCACTGCTCAGGCGAATCGAAGCTCTCTATGTTGAGCGGATCGAATCCTTCGCTTCTGCCGTGACGCTGGAAATGGGAGCGCCCATCTCCCTGTCGCGCGGCGCACAGGCGCCGGTCATACTCATGACTCTTGGCGAGATGATCCGGGTGCTGGAGAGCTATGCCTTCGAGGAAGAGCGCGACGGGATGCTGCTCATGCGCGAGCCGGTCGGGATCTGTGGTTTGATCACGCCGTGGAACTGGCCCTTGCATCAACTCGCGCTCAAGGTTGTTCCGGCACTTGCGGCCGGCTGTGCCATGGTGGTGAAGCCAAGCGAGTTCGCACCCTTGAGCGCGCTGCTGTTTGCCCAGTTGCTCGCCGACGCAGGCGTCCCTCCGGGTGTTTTCAATCTGGTGAATGGTGACGGACCAACTGTCGGTCATGCGCTTGCGGCGCACCCGGACATCGCCATGATCTCCTTCACCGGTTCGACGCGTGCAGGTATTCAGGTCGCAAAGGATGCGGCCGATACCGTCAAGCGCGTGGCCCAGGAGTTGGGTGGAAAATCGGCAAACATCATCTTGCCCGACGCCGATCTGGAAAGCGCGGTGTCGGCTGGCGTGCGCGCATGCTTCGCCAATAGCGGACAATCCTGCAACGCCCCCACCCGAATGCTGGTTTCACGCGAAAAGCTCGGCAATGCCTTGGAGATCGCATCTTCGACGGCAAACGGCATTCTTGTCGGAGACCCGAAGGACCCCGCCACACAGATGGGGCCGCTTGCCAACGCCGCGCAGTTTGAACGTGTGCGCGCAGCAATTTCCCGCGCGGCGCGCGAGGGCGCGCAGGTCGTGGCGGGTGGCGAAGCCATGCCCCAGGGCATTGATCGCGGCTATTTCGTCAGGCCCACCGTCTTTGGCGGCGTGCATCCCGATATGGCGGTCGCGCGCGAAGAGATTTTCGGGCCGGTTCTTGTGGTCATTCCATATGACTCTGTCGATCATGCGATCAGCATCGCCAATGACAGCCCATATGGCCTGGCGGCCTATGTGCAGTCGCCCGACCGCGCGGCGGCGGCAAGCGTCGCGCGCCGGCTGCAGACCGGCAATGTTCTTCTGAACGGTTCCATGGGTGTGCCTGCGATGCCTTTCGGCGGTTTCAAGCAGTCGGGCAATGGCCGCGAATGGAGTGTCTTCGGTCTGGAGGAATATCTCGAGCTCAAGGCGGTCGTCGGCTAGGCGACGCGGTCTCTGCCACCGATGAGACAGGCCTTCGCGCGCGCAACAGACAGATAAACAGTATACTGACAGAAAGGGAATGATCGTGGGAAAGGCGGTGGAACTGAGAGCGCGCCAGGACAGCGCGGTGGCGCGGGGGGTCTCGACCCGCTCCATCTATGTGGCGCGCGCGGAAAACGCTGAGCTTTGGGATGTCGAAGGTCGTCGCTATGTCGACTTCGCGGCGGGAATCGCGGTCACGAACACCGGACATCGGCATCCCCGCGTCATGGAAGCCGTCACGGCCCAGGCGAGGGCCTTCACGCACAGCTGTTTCCACATCGGGCCTTATGAGAGCTACATCCGGCTCGCCGAACGGCTGAACGCGATTGCGCCGGTCGAGGGTGATGCCAAGACCATGCTGGTCACGACCGGGGCCGAGGCCGTGGAGAATGCCATCAAGGTCGCGCGGGCTTATAGCAAGCGGTCGGCTGTCATTGCCTTTACAGGCGCATTTCACGGCCGCACGATGCTGGGCATGGCGCTGACCGGGAAGGTCGCGCCCTACAAGGCGGGCTTCGGGCCGTTTCCATCCGAGATTTACCACGCGCCCTTCCCAAACAGTTTTCACGGTGTGAGCGTCGAGGAGGCGTTGCGGGGCCTCGATAATCTGCTGGCATCGGACGTCGATCCGGGACGGGTCGCGGCCTTCATCGTCGAACCCGTGCAAGGGGAGGGCGGTTTCAACGTGGCGCCGCCCGAGTTCCTGCGGGCGTTGCGCGCGGTCGCCGACCGGCACGGTATTTTGCTGATCCTGGACGAGATTCAGGCAGGCATGGGCCGATCCGGGCGGATGTTCGCGGTCGAGCGCTCCGGCGTGCGTCCCGACCTCGTCACGCTTGCCAAGGGCCTGGCGGGCGGCTTCCCCCTGTCGGCGGTTGTCGGGCGATCTGATGTCATGGATTCGGCCAACCCCGGCGGGCTAGGCGGCACCTATGCCGGCAACCCGATCGCGGTCGCGGCCGCTCATGCCGTTCTCGACGTGATCGAGGATGAGGGGCTTTGCGCGCGCGCCGAACGGATCGGCCAGCGGATACGCGGTCGCCTGACCGAGTTCGCTGCGCGTCAGGGCAATGGCGCAATCGGCGAAGTCCGCGGTGAAGGTGCCATGAATGCGATCGAATTCGTGATCGACGGCGATGCGAACGCGCCGGATGCGGCGCTGACGGCGCGCATCGTTGCCGAAGCTGAGAGACGGGGCCTGGTCCTGCTGTCATGCGGGACGCGCGCCAATGTCATTCGCCTCCTTCCACCCCTTACCATCCCGGAAGCGATCCTTGAGGAGGGGCTGACGATCCTTGAAGAATCGATCGAATCCGCTCTTCAGCCTGTCGCGGAGGTTGCCCATGACTGACATGATCGCGGCCTTCGATTGGGCCGATCCCTTCCAGCTTGAAGACCAGCTGACTGATGAGGAGCGACTGATCCGGGACACGGCACGCGCCTATGCCCAGGATAAGCTGCAGCCCCGCGTCATCCAGGCATATCGCGATGAGACGAGCGAGCCCGCCATCTTTCGCGAGATGGGAGCCCTTGGATTGCTTGGTCTGACCTTGCCCGAAGCCTGGGGCGGGGCAGGTGCCTCCTATGTCGCTTATGGACTGGTAGCGCGCGAAATCGAGCGGGTCGATTCAGGGTATCGATCGATGATGTCGGTGCAGTCCTCGCTCGTGATGCACCCCATTTACGCTTATGGTTCCGCGGCGCAGCGGGCGCGTTATCTGTCCGGCCTTGCTCAGGGCACACTCATCGGTTGCTTCGGTCTCACGGAGCCTGATGCAGGGTCGGACCCGGGAGGCATGCGCACGCGTGCGGTGAAGACAGCGAAGGGTTATCGGCTTACCGGCACGAAGACCTGGATTTCCAACGCGCCCTTTGCTGACGTTTTTGTCGTCTGGGCAAAGTCGGAGGCGCATGGCGACGCGATCCGGGGCTTTGTGCTCGAAAAAGATATGAAAGGGCTGTCCGCGCCCAAAATAACGGGCAAGCTGTCGCTGCGCGCTTCCGTCACCGGGGAGATCGTCATGGACGGGGTGGAAGTGACGGAGGACGCGATCCTTCCCGGCGTGAGCGGTTTGAAGGGGCCCTTTGGCTGTCTCAACCGGGCGCGCTACGGGATCAGCTGGGGTGTGACGGGGGCCGCCGAATATTGCTGGCACGCTGCGCGCGCTTATGGTCTCGACCGCAAGCAGTTCGGCCGTCCGCTCGCGCAAACGCAGCTCTTCCAGAAGAAGCTCGCGGACATGCAGACCGAAATCGCGCTTTGCCAGCAGGCATCACTGCGCGTCGGCCGATTGATCGACGCCGGCAAGATGGCGCCCGAGATGATCTCGATCGTTAAACGCAACAATTGCGGGAAGGCGCTCGATATCGCCAGAGCCGCGCGCGATATGCATGGCGGCAATGGCATATCCGAGGAATTCCAGGTCATGCGCCACATGATCAATCTCGAGACGGTCAACACCTATGAAGGCACGCATGACGTCCATGCGCTGATCCTTGGGCGCGCGCAGACGGGCCTCCAGGCGTTCGCATGACGGCGGGGCCGCTGGCAGGTCTGCGCGTGGTCGAACTCGCGCGGATTCTGGCAGGCCCATGGATCGGACAGACGCTGGCCGATCTTGGGGCGGACATCGTGAAGGTGGAAAGTCCGGAGGGTGACGATACGCGTCGCTGGGGCCCGCCCTTTGTCGCGCGCGCTGATGGGACGCCGGGGGATGCCGCCTATTTCCACGCTTGCAATCGCGGCAAGCGCTCGATTGCGCTCGATCTTGCGCAGGCCAAAGATCGCGCGGTGGTCGAGCAGCTTGTCCGGCGATCCGATGTGTTCATCGAGAACTTCAAACTCGGGGGGCTGCGAAAATTCGATCTCGACTATGAGAGTGTCCGCACGATCAATCCGGCGATCATTTATTGTTCGGTGACGGGCTTTGGGCAGGACGGGCCCTATGCGCAACGGCCCGGCTATGATTTCGTGGTCCAGGGGATGGGCGGCATCATGGATCTTACCGGCGATCCAGCCGGAGAGCCCCAAAAGACCGGCGTCGCTTTCGCTGATATCTTCACCGGCCTCTATGGGGTGATCGCGATACAGGCGGCCCTTGCGGATCGGGCGCGAACGGGTCTGGGCGCCCATATCGATCTCGCACTCCTCGATACGATGGTCGGCGTGCTTGGCAATCAGGCCCTGAATTATCTGGTCTCGGGTATCGCGCCAAGGCGTCTGGGAAATGCGCATCCCAATATTGCGCCATATGAAGTGCTGCCGACTGCGGATGGTCATTTCATCCTGGCGGTCGGCAATGATCCCCAGTTCAGCCGTTTCTGCCGCTTTGTGGGATTGCCTGGACTGACAGATGACGCGCGCTTTGCGACGAATGCCGCGCGCGTTGTGAACAGAAGCGCGCTCCGGCAGGAGATCGCCGAAGCCACCAAAGGATTTACAAAGGCAGCTTTGCTGGATGGTCTTGAGAGGAAAGGGGTTCCCGCTGGCCCGATCAACGATGTCGCCGAAGTGTTTGCCGACGCGCAGGTTCGGGCACGAGGCATGCGGCTTGATCTTGATGCGGCCTGGGCGCTTGGCGGTAGCGTACCGGGCGTCCGGACGCCTATCCGGATCAACGGTGAATCTGCCGACAGGGGCGGCGCATCGCCCTGCCTTGACGCGCACCGCAAGGACATTCTCGCCGAGTGCGGACTATCATTCCATCCCGGCGCTTGAGGAGTGTGCATATGAGCAGCCATAATAATTATATCGGGGGACGCTGGGTTTCGAGCACCGGTGAGACCGCGAACATCAATCCTTCCAATATCGGCGACACGATCGGTCACTTTCCGCAGGGCACTGTCGAGGATGTCGCGGCGGCAGTGGCTGCCGCCAACGAGGCGGCGGAGGCCTGGGCTTATGCAACGCCGCTGATCCGCTCTGATCTTCTTGAAGCTGTGGCGCAGAAGCTGTTTTTGCGCCAGGCAGAAATCGGTCGTCTGCTCGCTCGTGAGGAGGGGAAGACGCTGGCCGAAGGCGTTGGTGAAACGGTTCGCGCCGCCCAGATATTCCGTTTTTTTGCGGGGGAGGCGTTGCGGGCAGGCGGCGACTATCTGCCCTCGATCCGTCCGGATGTGGATGTCGAGGTCTCGCGTGAGCCCGTTGGCGTCGTCGGGCTGATCACGCCCTGGAATTTCCCGATCGCCATACCCGCGTGGAAGATCGCGCCTGCCCTCGCTTTCGGCAACACGGTCGTGCTGAAGCCCGCCGAGCTGACGCCGGCATGCGCGCATGTCCTTGCCGAGTTGCTGGACGAGGCCGGATGCCCGGCCGGCGTCTTCAACCTTGTCACCGGTGCGGGCCAGTCGGTCGGTCGTGCGCTGGTCGCGCATCAGGATGTCAACGCCATCTCGTTTACGGGATCGCAGGGGGTTGGCCAGGCACTGCTCGAGCGTTGCGCCGCCAGTGCGAAAAAGGTCCAGCTCGAAATGGGAGGGAAGAACCCTACACTCGTCATGGACGACGCGGATCTCGATGTTGCGGTCGCGGTCGTGGTCAATGCCGCGTTCTTCTCGACCGGACAGCGCTGCACCGCGACATCGAGGGTCATCGTCCATCAACGCATTCATGATGAATTTGTTGAGCGCCTCGTTGCCGCCACCTCGGCGCTTGTGGTCGGGGATGCGCTTGATCCCGCAACCCAGATCGGACCAGTCGTTTCGGAGCGGCAGCTGCTTGCCAATCTCGACTATGTCGCCTTGGCGCACGCGGAAGGAGCCCAGGTCGTTGGGGGTGAGAGATTGGACCGGGCATCCCCTGGCTTCTACCAGGCGCCAGCGCTTTTCCTGGGCGCACGCAACGACATGCGTATCGCGCGCGAGGAGATTTTCGGGCCATGCCTTTCGGTGATCGAGGTGGCCGATTTCGACGAGGGGCTCGCAATGGCGAACGATACACCCTTTGGTCTTTCGTCGGGCATCTGCACACGCAGCTTGCTGCATGCCCGAACCTTCAAGCGTCGATCCAAAGCGGGCATGGTGATGGTGAACCTGCCTACGGCGGGCGTCGATTTCCACGTGCCTTTTGGTGGCCGCAAGGGCTCGTCCTATGGCGCACGCGAGCAAGGTGTCTATGCCCGCGAATTCTATACATCGCTCAAGACAGCCTATAGCCTTGCCGTTTGATGCAACAGGCCGCGCCAACCCAACGGGCGTGGCTGCCTAGAGCGTTCTGAAGTCGGCTGGAACAGCCGGCGGCTCGCAGAATGCGGAAAACAAAAGACCATCAGAACGGTGAACGATTCAATCTCATCGTTCACCGTTCTAGCCCTCCATGGTCTCGATATTGGCGAGCACATGGCGCAGCAATCTCATCAGCGTCTCGACCTCTTGCGCGGAGAGGCCGCGGGTCATTTCGCTGTTGCCCTGCTCCAGGATGGCGCGGCCGGCGGGGAGCCTGGCGCGCGCCGCGTCGGTGAGGGAAACCAGGCTGCTCCGGCGATCCGCGGGGTCGGGTTCGCGGTGGATCAGGCCATCCCGCTCCATCCGGGCGAGCAGTTGCGCCATGGTCGGCTGCTCGACCTTGCTCCAGCGCGCAAGCTCTGTCTGCGAGAGACGCGCGCCCTCTTTCAGCGCGGTCAGCACGGGTAGCTGGGCGGTCGCAAAGCCCAGATCCCGCAGTCGTGCGTCGCCGATGCGGGCCAGGGCGCGGGCGATCCGGCTGAAATAATGGCCTGGGGTCGCCATCGGGTTCCAGGGGGTGCGGGTCATTGCATAGGTGCCTATGTTATGTGTATAGGCTCCTATGTAGATGGAGAAGAACGACATGACAATATCACCCAGGATCGCGATCATCGGCGGCGGGCCCGGCGGATTGATGCTGGCCCGGCTGCTGGCGGTGCGTGGGATCGCCGTAACCGTCTTCGAGCGCGATGCCCATGCCCAGGAACGCCCCCAGGGCGGATCGCTCGACCTGCATGCCGAGACCGGCCAGCGCGCCATGCGGCTTGCCCGGTTGGAGCGCGCGTTCGAGGCCGAAGCCCGGCCGGAAGACCAGGGCGACCGCCTGTACGATGCGCAGGGCAGGTTGCTGTTCGACCGCGACGGGGCGCAGGATGATCGCCCGGAAATCGATCGCACGGCGTTGCGCCGCATCCTGCTTGAATCGCTGGCCCCCGACGCCGTGCGCTGGGGCACCAGGATTGCGGCCATCGCGCCGCTGGACGCGGGCGGTTATGCCATTGTCGTGGAGGGTGCGGAGGGCGTTGTCGAGCCGTTCGACATCGTCATCGGCGCGGACGGTGCCTGGTCGCAGGTCCGTGCGCTGCTGTCCGACGTGATGCCGGTCTATGAAGGCGTGACCCTGATCGAGTTCGGTTTCGACGTTCGCCGTCACCCGGCGGTCGATGCGCTGGTGGGCGGTGGCAAGATGTTTGCGGTCGGGGACGATCGGGTGCTGATCGCGCAGCGCAACGGCCATGGCCACATCCGCGGCTATGCGGGGCTTCGCATGTCGGAAGCGGAGGCGCGTGCCATGGAGGGACGTGCCATGGAGGAGCAGGCGCCGGAGTCTGTCCGCGATATCGTCCGGGCCGCATTTTCAGGCTGGGCGCCGTCATTATCGTCCCTGGTCGAAAGCGGCGACCTGCTTGCGGTGCGGCCGCTCTATGCCCTGCCTGTCGGGTTCGCATGGGCGAACCGCACCGGCGTGACCCTGCTTGGCGACGCGGCGCATCTCATGTCGCCGTTCAGCGGCGAGGGCGTGAACCTGGCGCTTGCCGATGCCGTGGACCTCGCGGAGGCGCTCGCCTCGGGGGAAGGCTGGTCGGCGGTGGCGCGATATGAGGTCGGGATGACCGCGCGGGCCGTGCCGGCAGCGCAAGGGGCCGCGGAAGGCTTGCGCGGGGCCTTTTCTGCCACCGGCCTGGCCGATATCCTCGATCATTACAGGGAACGCGCCGCACGGTGAGGCGTGGCATCGGGTTCGGGGACGGCCGGCGCCGAAACCGCGCGGCGCGCTTTGACAGCGGCGACCTGTATCGACAAGGCGATGGAACAGGCACATGCCATGTCCCTTCCCGGCGCCGGCTGCCAATTCTGTCGCGAGTATCTATGCAACTCCATGATTTCGACATCGCCCTTTTCCTGCGCGATTACTGGCAAAAGCAGCCGCTGCTGATCAAAAATCCCTGGACGGCATGGCGCAATCCGCTCGACCCCGATGAACTTGCGGGGCTGGCCTGCGAAGAAGAGGTCGAATCGCGCCTGATTACGCAAACGCGCGCGACCTGGAAGGTCGAGCACGGGCCCTTCCCCGAATCGCGCTTCGGCCAGATCGGCAAGGCGCCGTGGACGCTGCTGGTGCAGGCCGTCGACCACGCCGTGCCGGAGGTTGCCGCGCTCATCGAGCCGTTCCGCTTCGTCCCGAATTGGCGGATCGACGATGTGATGGTGAGCTATGCCACCGATGGCGGCGGCGTCGGGCCGCATTTCGATCAATATGACGTGTTTCTCATCCAGGGCCTGGGCAAACGCCGCTGGCAGGTGGGGGCGCCGTGCGATCAGGCCACCGCATTGTTGCCGCACGACGATCTGCGCCTGCTCGCCAGCTTCGAGGCTACCGACGAATGGGTCCTGGAACCCGGCGACATCCTCTATGTGCCGCCACGCGTGGCGCATAATGGCGTTGCCGTCGGCGACGATTGCATGACCTATTCGATCGGCTTTCGCGCGCCTTCGCGCAGCGAACTGATCGCGCACTGGTGCGACCATCTGCTCGCGGAGATACAGGACGACGATCGTTATGACGATCCGGATCTGCCGATGCAGGACAATCCGGGCGAGATTTCGGCAACGGCCATTGCGCGGCTGCACGCGATGATCGCCGAGAAAATGCTGGACCGCGATGCGTTTGCCCGCTGGTTCGGGCAATATAACAGCACGCGCAAATATCCCGATATGGATGTGCAGCCGGAAGAGCCCATCGGGATCGTGCAACTGCGCGCCTGCCTTGCCGATGATGTGCCGCTCGGCCGCAACCCGGCCAGCCGCTTTTCGTTCATCCGGCAACAGGCGGATTCCCTGCTGCTGTTCGTCGATGGCGCAAGTTTCGCATGCACCGGAGAAAGCGCCGCCTTTGCCGAAATCCTCTGTGCGCAGGATCGCATCGGCATCGATCCGGATCTTGGAAAATCGGATTCGGCGATGGCGTTGATCGTGCAACTCATCAATCAAGGCAGTCTGGCGTTCGAGCCCGAGGATTGAGGGCGCGCGCGCCTATGGATCAGCGCCCGATCACCGCATGAGAGGCGCGATCGCGGCTTCCCGCCATGCGCCGGGCTGCATGCCTTCGATCGTCCAGTCGCCGATACGCCATCGCACAAGCCGCAGCGTCGGGTGGCCGATGGCCGCCGTCATCCTGCGCACCTGCCGGTTACGGCCTTCCCGGATCGTCAGCCTGAGCCAGCAATCGGGCACGCTCTTGCGGAAGCGTACCGGCGGATCGCGAGGCCAGAGGGCGGGGGCGGCAATGCGTTCGACCTCTGCCGGTCGGGTCAGGCCGTCTTTCAGGCGGATGCCACGCCTCAGCTGATCCAGGTTTGCCTCCTGCGGGTCGCCCTCGACCTGCACGAGGTAGGATTTCGGCATCTTGAACCTGGGGTCGGCGATCCGCGCCTGCAATTTGCCGTCGTCGGTGAGCAGCAGCAGGCCCTCGCTATCGAGATCGAGCCGCCCCGCGGGATAGACGCCCGGCAGAACGATGAAATCCGACAGGGTCGGCCGTGCCGATGCCCTGTCGTCCGATGTTGTGCCGCCCGATCCCGTGCCGCCATCCGTGAATTGGCACAGCACGCCATATGGCTTGTTGAACAGGATCAACCGCGACATCGCCCTTCTCATCCTCCCTTTCGTCACCCAAGCGATCAAGCGGCCAGATAAGGGGCGCAAACGACCTGCTTGTGCGTCTAGAGCATTTTCCGGTCAGGTGGAAACGCCGTTCGCCGCCGCCAATGGCCCTGGAAAGCGGATATCGGTGCCTATGCCAGGGCCTGTGCCAACCATCCCGCAAAACTCGTCATCGCCGGTGTCGGCGTGCGGGATTTGAGCCAGGTCAGCCAATAGGCACCGGTGCGGGCTTCCGTGGCGAAGGGGCGGACGAGGGCGCCGGCTTCCAGTTCCCTCTGGAACATCGCGGCGGGGAGCAGGGCGACGCCCGCGCCCTGCATCGCGGCCTGCGCCATGGTGATGGAACTGTCGAACACCGGCCCGCGCACCGGCGGGGCGTCGATGCCGGCGGCGGCGAACCAGCGGGGCCATTCGTCGGCGCGATAGGAGCGCAGCAGCGGCGCCCGCAGCAGGGCGCGCGGATCGTCCAGCCCGGCCGTCAGCGCCGGCGCGCAGGCCGGGGTGAGCGCGACGTCCATCAGCAGGTCGGCCTGCGTGCCGTGCCAGGCGCCGTCCCCGAAGCGGATCGCCATGTCCAGCCCTTCGCCGGCCAGGTCGACGCGGTTGTTGTTGGTGAAGAGGCGCAGGTCGATCCACGGATGCGCCGCCTGGAAATCGGGCAGGTGCGGGAGCAGCCAGCCGGTGGCGAAGGTGCCCACACTGGCGAGCGACAGAAGCTGTTTCACCCGGCCGCCGGCGATATGCTCGATCAGGTCGCCGATCCTGTCGAAACTGTCGGCCAGGGCGGGGAGCAGCGCCAGCCCCTCGTCGGTCAGCGCCAGGCCGCGCGGCAGCCGGCGGAACAGCGGCACGCCCATCCGGGCCTCCAGCGCCTTCACCTGATGGCTGACCGCCGCCTGGGTGACGCACAGCTCCATCGCCGCGCGGGTGAAGGAGAGATGCCGGGCGGACGCTTCGAAAGCGCGCAGGGCGTTGAGGGGCAGATGCGGGCGAACCATGGCGATACCCTAGATAATCTAATGGCAGCCGTGACGGAACATCATTTGCCCTGTCCTCCCCGGCGCCCTTAGCTTGCGGTCATATTCAACGGGAATGGAAGGAAACAGAGGATGTCGAGCATGGGTTTCGCGCGCTGTGCGGGGCATGGTCCGCGCTGGCTGCGGATGGCGATGGCTGGAATTATCCTTGGGGCAACCGTGCCTGGGGCCGTGCCCCCGGCGCTGGCGCAGGATGCCGCCCAGCGCGTGGAGTGGAACGCGCCCTTCGCCCCGTTCCGCATCGTCGGCAATGTCTATTATGTGGGGACGCGGGGATTGGCCGCCTATCTCGTCACCGGCCCGCGCGGCCATGTGCTGGTGGATGGCGGCCTGCCGGAAAGCGCGCCGCTGATCGCCGCCAATATCAAGGCGCTGGGTTTCCGGCTGAAGGACGTCCGCACCATCCTCATCAACCACGCCCATTTCGATCATTGCGGCGGCCTTGCCGAACTGAAGCGGCTGACGGGCGCGCAGCTGGTGGCGAGCATGGCCGACAAGGCGGACCTGGAATCGGGCAAGGTGCGGGGCCGCCCCGGACTGCCCGATGCGCCGCCGGTGAAGGTCGACCGGGCGATCGCTGACGGCTATGTGCTGCGCCTTGGCCCCATTGCGATGACCGCGCATCTGACGCCGGGGCATACGCGCGGCGCGACAAGTTGGACCCTGCGCACCGGGAACCGGACGGTGCTGTTCGCCTCCAGCCTGACGGTGGCGGGGCAGAAGCTGTTCGGCGATCCCTATTATCCGCGCGCCGACGCGGATTTCCGCGCGACCTTTGCCAGGCTGCGGCGGATGAAGGCGGATGTGTTCCTGAGCTTCCATGACCAGCAGTTCGACATGCAGAAGAAGCGCGCCCGGCAGCAGGCGGGCATTGCCACCGCCTTTGTCGATCCGGGCGAACTGACGCGGCGGCTGGCCGTGGCCGAGCGCGCGTTCGCGCGCGAAGAGGCGGAACAGCGCGCGAAGATGTGAGGGGTTCACCGGCCTGTCATGTGTTTGGTTCTACCATCTATCTGGCGGAGCAGGCATGCGCGCTCCGTGCTCCTGCGAAGGCAGGAGCACAGCTGGATTTGGCACGCTCTCGCCCCTGGGTTCCTGCGTTCACAGGAACACAAAAGGGTGAAACGGCCCGATGCGATGCCTCGTGGTTTCCTGCTGGGCCATCACCGCCCGATCCCGGCAGGATTCATGAGCGAAAACGCGCCATTTCCTTTGTGGCCATTTCCCTCTAGAGGCTGGGCGATGAACAATACCCTCCTCGTCATGGCGGGCGGCGCCGTCGGGGCGGCGCTGCGCTATCATCTTGGCCGCATCGCGCCGCCGCTGCTTGGCACCGCGCTGCCATGGGGCACATTGATCGCCAATATCGCCGGCGGGCTGGCGATGGGCCTGCTGGCCGGCGCGCTAGCGCGCTTCAACCTGGGCGGCGAGCACACGCGCCTGCTGCTGGCCGTCGGCGTGCTGGGCGGCTTCACCACCTTTTCCGCCTTCAGCCTTGAAACGGTGCTGATGATCGAGCGCGGGCAACTCGCCCTTGCGCTCGGTTATGTGCTGCTGTCCGTGCTGGGCGCGCTGGGCGCGCTCGCTGTTGGTCTTGCAACCATGCGGGCCGTGGCATGACGGGGCGGGGCAAGGGGCCGGGCCAGGGTGCTGGTCAGGGCAGGGGCGCAGGATCGGGCAAGTCCGGCGACGGGAAGCCTGCGGGCGCGCGTCCGCCGCGCGGTGCTGCGCCGGGGCGCGGTGCCGGCAAGGGCGCGCCGAGGGATCGCACAAAGGATCTGGTCAAGGGAGATCGGGCAAAGGGGGGAGATCGGTCAAAAGGGCCGGGCAAGCCCGCGAGCGCAGGCCGCGCACGGGGCGCCGCCAAGGCTGCGACGGCGCGCAAGGCCGGGGGCAGCGCCGCCCCGCGTCCGCCGCGCAGCGCTGCCGCATCCAGGGCGCCCGCGCCAAAGGCCGCAGTGCCCAAGATCGCCGAAACCCGCAAGCCCGCCGCACTTCCGGCCGCCTCGCTCGACGTGCGGCAGTTCCTCGTGGCGGCGGACGATGACGGCATCCGCCTCGACCGCTGGTTCAAGCGGCACCTGCCCGACATCAGCTTCGCGCAGGTTTCCCGCTGGACGCGCACCGGCCAGCTGCGTGTCGATGGCGCGCGAGCGACGCCGGGCGACCGCATCGCCGAGGGGCAGAGCATCCGCGTGCCCCCCGCCGACCCCAAGCCCGCCGCCGTTGAAAGCGTGCGCGCGAAGAAGGAAAAGCCGCGCCCGATCCTGAGCGACGAGGAACTGGCGCACGCGCAGGCCATGGTCATCCACATGGATGCGCAGGCCATCGTCATCAACAAGCCGCCCGGCCTCGCGACGCAGGGCGGCACGAAGACGGACACCCATGTCGACGGCCTGCTCGACGCGTTGATGTACGATCTCGACCAGCGGCCCAAGCTGGTCCACCGGCTGGACAAGGATACGTCCGGCGCATTGCTGCTCGCCCGGACATCGCGTTCGGCCGGGCATTTCGCCAAGGCTTTTTCCAGTCGCACCGCGCGCAAGGTCTATTGGGCGATCGTGATGGGCGTGCCCGATATCGGCGATGGCATGATCGAACTGCCGCTTTCCAAGCAGCCGGGCACCGGCGGCGAGAAGATG
Organism: Sphingobium aquiterrae; assembly: GCF_037154135.1. Classification (NCBI taxonomy): domain Bacteria; kingdom Pseudomonadati; phylum Pseudomonadota; class Alphaproteobacteria; order Sphingomonadales; family Sphingobiaceae; genus Sphingobium; species Sphingobium aquiterrae. Next base: position 19,648 of record NZ_JBANFL010000015.1, on the reverse strand, counting down.
CATGTGGACGAGGAAGAGGGGCTGCCTGCCCGCACCCGCTATCGCATCATCGAGCGCGCTGGCAATCGCGCCGCCTGGGTGGAGTTGCAGCCCTTCACCGGCCGCACCCACCAGTTGCGCGTGCATATGGCGGCCATCGGCCACCCAATCGTGGGCGACGGCAAATATGGCGGCAAGGAAGCCTTCCTGACCGGCACGATCAGCCGCAAGATGCACCTGCACGCGCGCCGCATCCGCATCGACAGCCCCGATGGCGGGGTGGTGGACGTAAAGGCGGACCTGCCTCGGCATTTCCTTGAGAGCATCGAGGATCTGGGCTTCGACATGACGCTGGGCGACATGCCGCTGGCGGAGGATCTGGACCTGCGGCCGACGCGCGAGGACGAAAAGAAGATCGCGCGCCAGCATGCCAAGCAGGTCCGCAAGGGACGGCGTGGCGAACGGCGCGGCCGCGGCACGGACTGATGCATCCCGACCGGCGCTTCCATTGGGAAGATCGCGATGCCATGCGCGCTTTCGTGGGCGAGCGCGGCTTCGGCATGGTCTGCGCGTCGACGCCGCAGGGGCCGCGCGTGGCGCATGTCGCGGTCCTCTGGCTGGGCGATGACCGTATCGGTTTCCACCTCGCCAACGCCAATGTGCTGACGCCGGTGCTGGACGGCGCGCCGGCGCTGTTCGTGGCGCAGGGCGAGGATGCCTATGTCAGCCCCGACTGGTATGGCATGGCCGATCAGGTGCCGACCTGGAACTATCGTGCGGTCGAACTGTCCGGCACGGTATCGGCGATGACCGGACCGCCGACCGCCGACCTGCTCGATGGGCTCTCGGCCGCGCGGGAAGCGCATCTGTCGCCCAAGCCCGCATGGACGCGCGAGAAGATGACGCCCGGCCGGTTCGACCGGATGCTGGGCGCGATCACCGGCTTTATATTGGACGTTGCCGAATGGCGCGGCACCGCCAAGTTCGGGCAGGACAAGCCGGCCGCAGCGCGCCTGGCCGTGGCAGATGCGCTGGACGCCGCCGGCAACGCGCCGGTCGCGCGGGTCATGCGGGAAGGGCGCGCATGAGCAATCGTCTGGCCGTGTTCGATTGCGACGGCACGCTGGTCGACAGCCAGCACAGCATCTGCGCCGCGATGGTCCGCGCCTTCGAGGGCGAGAAGCTGGCGGCGCCCAGCCGGGCCGCGATCCTGGCGATCGTCGGGTTGTCGCTGCCCCATGCCATGGCCCGGCTGCTGCCGGATGCCGAGCCGGATTTCCACGATCACCTGGCGGAATGCTACAAGCGGGCGTTCCAGGCGATGCGGCGGGAAAAGGCGGTGGCGGAGCCACTTTATCCCGGCATCGCCGACCTGATCGTCACGCTGGACGAGGCGGGCTGGCTGCTGGGCGTCGCCACCGGCAAATCGGATCGCGGCCTGGCGCTCTGTCTCACCCATCATGGCTTGATCGACCGCTTCGTCACGCTCCAGACGGCGGACCGGCACCCTTCCAAACCGCATCCCTCGATGCTGCATCAGGCGATGGCGGAAGCGGGCGCGTCCCCGCAAACCACCGTCATGATCGGCGACACCAGCTTCGACATCGCGATGGCGGTGGCGGCGGATGTGCGCGGCATCGGCGTGGGCTGGGGCTATCATGCGCCGGAAGAGCTGATCGCGGCGGGCGCCGATGTCGTGGCCATGGACAGCGCGGCCCTGCGCGGCCATATCGCGGGATATGAGGAAGCCTGAAAAAACAGAAGATATGCCGCCGCCCCCGCCGCTCACCCCGGAACAGGCGGCGCGGATCGCACGGCAGCGCTATTTCGCCATCGGCCTGTTCCGCCTGTCGGGCGTGTTCGTGCTGATGTTCGGATTCCTCATCATCATGCAGCGCTTTTCCTGGGTGCAGGGCGACAAGGCGAAGATCATGGGCGCGATCCTCTCGGTCGTAGGGCTGGTGCAGACCATCGTCATTCCCCGGCTGTTGCTGGCGGCGCTGAGCAGCACGCGCAAGAAGGATTGAACGCGAAGGCCATGAAGCGTTTCTACAAGGATGTCGCCATGGTCGCCGAGGCGGGCGGCCATGGCATCGTGCTGGATGGGCGGCCGCTGCGCACCCCGGCGCGCGCGCCGCTGCTGGTGCCGCATCCCGGCCTTGCCGAGGCGATCGTCGCGGAATGGGCGGGGCAGGGGGAGGAGATCGACCCGCGCACCATGCCGATGACCGGCCTTGCCAATGCCGCGATCGATCAGGTGTCGCCCAATGCCGCCGCCTTTGCGCAGGGGATCGCCGCCTATGGCGAAAGCGACCTGCTCTGTTATCGCGCCGATGGCCCCGCCGCGCTGGTCGAGCGTCAGGCGGCGCTATGGGACCCGCTGCTCGATTGGGCGCAGGCGCGCTACGATATCGCTTTCCGGGTGACGGCGGGGATCATCCATGTCGCCCAGCCGCCCGAAACGCTCGCGCGCCTTGCCGCCACCGTCGCGGCGCTGGATGCCCATAGGCTGGCGGGGCTTTCCACGCTGGTGACGCTCAGCGGATCGCTGGTCTGCGGCCTTGCCGTCGCGCTTGGCGAGAGGGCCGCCGACATCACATGGGCAGCCACCGAGATCGACGAGCAATGGCAGGCCGAGCAATGGGGCGAGGATGCGGAGGCGAGCGCCCGCCGCACCCTGCGCGCCCGTGAATTTGCCGATGCCGCCCGCTTCTGCGCGCTGGTGACGGACGGCGGCTGAACGCCTCAGTCCTCCGGGGGGAGGGCTTCACCGGCAGAGGGTGCTGGCGCGGGCGCGGCCTTGGCCGGCTCCGCCCTGCGGCCGGCAAAGCGCGCGGCGATGAGGCCCGCGACGGCCAGCCCCAGAAAATCGGAAAATGCGAGGTAGAGGAAATAGCCCCAGGGCGCATGGTTGAAGATCGGCTGGCCGATATGCATCCACAGCACGGCGGCCAGGGCGAACAGTATCGCGGCCCGCCCGCGCGTGGCCGAATCCAGCGTCACCGCGCGCAGGGCGAAGGCGAAGACCACGCCGACGATCAGGGCCAGGATGAGCCCGGCGAGCAGGCTCGCGCCATCCACCACCGGAAAGCCGCCGGTGTTGAACATCACCAGCGCCACCGGCCCCTTGCCATAGAGGATCGTGCCTTCGCTGCTGGCGGCCGAGGGAATGGCATAGACGCCGCTGCCCGTTGGCGTCAGCCCCTGCGCCAGCGCCGCCTGCAGATTGGCGCTGGTCTGCGCATCGACACCGGAAAAGGCCAGGTTGCTGAGCGGCGTGCCCCAGAAAACGAAACCGATCAGATACATGGCAAGGCCGCCCAGCAGCCCGCCGATCAAGGTCTTGAACATCGCAATCCTCCCGCCTGTCTGCCGGACAATGTGGGGCAAGAATGCGCGCGCGCCAATCCTTATCCCATGGCGGCGGTCGCGCGGGGCCTTGTCGGGGCTTTATTCGGCGTCGGGCACCTGCTTGCTGATATGGCGGATGAAGCCGATCAGGCCGGTCTGGCGGCTGCGCTTCAGCCGCTCGGCCTCCAGGATATTCTTGACCTTCAGGAAGCAGGCATCGGCATCGTCATTGCACAGCACATAGTCATAGCCGTCCCAATGGGCGATTTCGCCCGCGGCGCGGGCCATGCGGCGCTGGATCACATCCTCGCTGTCGGTGCCGCGACCGCGCAGGCGGCGTTCCAGCTCGTCCATGGAGGGGGGCAGGATGAACACGCGGACGACGTCGCCGCCGGCGATCTGGTACAGCTGTTGCGCGCCCTGCCAGTCGATGTCGAACAGCACGTCGCGCCCGGCCTTCAGCATCTCTTCCACGGGCGCGCGCGGCGTGCCGTAGCGGTGGCCGAAGACATGCGCCCATTCCAGGAATTCATTGTCCGACACCATCTGCCGGAAGCCATCCAGATCGGTGAAATGATAATCCTTGCCGTCGACCTCGCCGGGCCGGGGCGGGCGCGTGGTCGCGGAGACGGACATCTGCAGGCCGTCGTCGGACGCCAGAAGCTTGCGCGCGATGGTGGATTTCCCCGCGCCCGAGGGTGAGGAAAGGACGAAAAGGACCCCGCGACGCTTGAAGCCATGGGGGTCGGTCTGGATGCTGTGGGCCATGGCTGCTAGTGACGATGGAATTGCCAATTTGCAAGGGGGTATGGCGCGGAATGGCGGGGGCATGACGGCGAAAAAGCCTGTTGGCGGATCGGGCGGCGGAGTGGGCGCCACCACATGGGTCGCGCTGATGCGGGGCATCAATGTCGGCGGCCATCGCCCGCTGCCCATGGCGCGTTTGCGCGAACTGTGCGTGGCGCGGGGCTGGGACAATCCCCGCACCTATATCCAGAGCGGCAACCTGATCGTCGGGGCGCCCGGCCCGCTGGAGGCGGTGCGCGCGGCGCTGGAAGCGATGATCGCCGCGGAATTCGGCTTTGCGACCGATGTGATCGTGCGCGCGGCCTTCGACTGGGCGGGCTATGTCGCGGCCAATCCCTTTGCGGACGATGCGCAGGCCCTGCCCAAATCGGTGCATCTGTGCCTTTCACGCGCGCCGCTTGCCGAAGATGCCGCGCGGAAACTGTGCGAACGGGCGCTGCCGCATGAGCGCGTCGTGCAGGCCGGCGGGGCGCTGTGGATCGACTATGGCCGGTCGATCGCCGATTCGAAGCTGACGCCGGCCTTCATCGACAGATGCGCCGGCTCCACGGTGACGGGCCGCAACTGGAACAGCGTGCTGAAGATCGCCGCACTGATCGGGGAGGAGGGATGACCAGGGGATGGAAGCTGTGGGCGCCGGTCCCGATCATCGTCATCGCGGCGGTCGTCATCCTGCTGGCCATGGGCCGCCCGCCGATCTGCACCTGCGGCACGGTGGAGCTGTGGCATGGCGCGGTCGACAGCGGCAACAGCCAGCATATCGCCGACTGGTACAGCTTCAGCCATATCATCCATGGTTTCCTGTTCTATGGCGCGATATGGCTGGCGCTGCGCGGCCGGCCATTGCCGCTGCGCCTCGCCGTTGCCGTCATGGTCGAGGCGGGGTGGGAAATCCTGGAAAACTCCCGGATCATCATCGACCGTTATCGCACGGCGACGATCGCGCTGGGCTATACCGGCGATTCGGTGCTGAATTCGGTGAGCGACATCGCCATGATGGCCATCGGCTTCCTGTTCGCGGCGCGCGTGCCGGTCTGGCTGACGGTGGCCGTCGCCATCGCCTTTGAACTCATGACCCTATGGGTGATCCGCGACAACCTGACCCTGAACGTGCTGATGCTCGCCTGGCCGGTCGAAGCGATCAAGGCCTGGCAGGGCGGCGCCTGACCGGGGTCCTAGGCGTGACGGGGCGTGCCTTGCGATAGCGTGCGCGGTGCGGGATCGCGGACAGCGGGGGTTGGCCCTTCTTGACCAGCCCGTCTTCGACGGCCACTTCATGGGGGCCCTTGGCATCGATCTGCTTCTTCTTCTGCCACAATTTATGCGCGACATAGGCGCCGCCAATGGCCAGCGCGCCGATGGGCGAGCGGGTGATCACCCGGGTCGCGACCATGCCCGCCGCCGCGCCCAGAAGACCGGCCTTGCCGCTTTCCGCCGCGATTCGCGTGCCGATGATTGTGGAGGCGATCTTGCCCAGGATGCGCATGATGTGATGTCCCTGTTTGCTGTCCGGATGCTTCGCCATGACGAATATATAGCGGGGCCGCCGGGTTCCGGAAAGGCGGCTCTTCTCCGCAGCGGCAAGCCCCGCGCCGCACTACCGCCCGACCATCGTTTCGGGCCGCACCAGCCGGTCGAAGGTCGCGGCGTCGACAAGGCCGAGCGCCAAGCCCGCCTCGCGCAACGTCAGCCCCTCGACATGGGCATGCTTTGCGATCTTCGCGGCATTGTCATAGCCGATCTCCGGTGCGAGCGCCGTCACCAGCATCAGCGAGCGGTCGACCAGTTCGGCGATCCGGCCCTCATTCGCCTCCAGCCCCTCGACGCAGCGCTCGGCGAAGCTCTCCATGCCGACCGCCAGCAGATGGATGGAGCGTAGCACGGCCGCGCCGATCATCGGCTTGAAGACGTTGAGTTCCAGATGCCCCTGCAGCCCGCCGACGGTGACGGCCTGATGATTGCCGATCACCTGCGCGGCGACCATGGTCAGCATCTCGCACTGGGTCGGGTTGACCTTGCCCGGCATGATCGAGCTGCCCGGCTCGTTCGCGGGCAGGTCCAGCTCGCCAAGGCCCGAGCGCGGGCCGGAGCCGAGCAGGCGGATGTCGTTGGCGATCTTGGTCAGCGCCACCGCCAGCGTCGCGAGCGTCGAGGAGAGGTGGACCAGCGGATCGTTCGACGCCAGCGCCTCGAACTTGTTGTCCGCCGTGCGGAAGGGCAGGCCGGTGGCCGACGCGATCTCCGCCGCGATCGCCTCGGCAAAGCCTGCCGGCGCGTTGAGGCCCGTGCCGACCGCCGTGCCGCCCTGTGCCAGCGCCGTCATGCCGTGCAGGGTCGCGGGTTCGATCCGCTTGCGGCTGCGGTAGACCTGATGCGCATAGCCGGAAAATTCCTGCCCCAGGGTCAGCGGCGTCGCGTCCTGCAAATGGGTGCGGCCGATCTTGACGATATCGTCCCACGCCTTCGCCTTGGCGTCGAGCGCATCGTGCAGCCGGTCGAGCGCCGGGAACAGCGCGCCCGTGACCGCCAGCGCCGCGGCGATGTGCAGCGCGGTCGGGAAACTGTCGTTGGACGACTGGCCCATGTTCACATGGTCGTTGGGATGGACGGGCGATTTGCCGCCGCGCGTGCCGGCCAGCATCTCGTTGGCGCGACCGGCAATCACTTCATTGGCGTTCATGTTCGACTGGGTGCCGCTGCCCGTCTGCCAGATGACGAGCGGGAACTGGTCGTCATGGCGCCCGTCGATCACCTCCTGCGCCGCGGCTTCGATGGTGTCGGCCAGCTTCGCGTCGAGGCCGTGGGCCCGGTTCACCCGCGCCGCCGCGCGCTTCACATGGGCAAGGGCGTGGACGATGCCGATCGGCATCCGCTCGGTCTCGCCGAAGGGGAAATTCTCGATGCTGCGCTGGGTCTGCGCGCCCCAATAGGCGTCGGCGGGCACGGCGATGGCGCCGATGCTGTCGGTTTCAGTGCGGGTCTTGGTCATGTGGCGCTCCGTGCAGGCCCAGGACGGGCAAGGGGACGGCGCGAATGTGGGAAGGCCGGCCCGAAAGCGCCAGCCCTATTTCTTCTTGCCGAAATCCACCGTGACGACGTTCGAGCCGTCCTCCGTGTTCACCGATGGCGCGTCGTTGCCGGCGGGCTCGGGCGGTTCGGGCGTGTCGCCGTCTTCCTGCACCTGGAACTGCAGCGCAAAGTTGACCGCCGGATCGACGAAGGCGGTGATCGCGGAGAAGGGGATGACGAGGTGCGCGGGCACCTGGCTGAAGGTCAGGCTGACCTCGAAGCCGTCGCTGGCGACCTTCAGGTCCCAATATTTGTTCTGGAGGACGATGGTCATCTCGTCCGGGAAGCGCTCGATCAGCTGGCGCGGAACGGCGACGCCTGCGGCCTGCGTCTTGAACGTGATGTAGAAATGGTGCGTGCCGGGCAGCCCGCCGGATTGCTGGACCTCGCCCAGCACACGGCCGACCACGGCGCGCAGGGCCTCCTGGACGATTTCGTCATAGGGAATCAGGCTGTCTGGAAGCTCGTCGCTCATGGGCCATCTTCCTAGCGAAGCGAAAGGGCGGGTCAAGCCTTGCTCGGGCGTTGATATGCACATCATGCGATCGGGGCGTGCGCGGCCGCATTGCACCTGCGCGATTCGGCGTTATAGGGGCGGCCATGCGCACGGCGGAAATCCACAGGAGCACGGCCGAAACGGCCATAGACGTCACCGTCAATCTGGACGGCACCGGCGAATATGCGGTGTCGACCGGCATCGGCTTCCTCGATCACATGCTGGAACAGCTTTCGCGCCACTCGCTGATCGACATGACGGTGACGACAAAGGGCGACCTGCATGTCGACCAGCATCACACGACCGAAGACACCGGCATCGCCATTGGCGAGGCGGTGGCAAAGGCGCTGGGCGACAAGCGCGGCATCGCCCGCTACGGCACCGCCTATGCGCCGATGGACGAAACCCTGACCCGCGTGTCGCTGGATATTTCCGGGCGGCCCTGGCTCGTCTTCAGCCCGAAATTCTCCATGCCGCGCCTTGGCGAATGGGATACCGAGCTGATCGAGCACTGGTTCCACAGCTTCGCGCAGGCGGCGGGCATCACGCTGCATGTCGAAAATCTCTATGGCAGCAACAACCATCATATCGTGGAAAGCTGCTTCAAGGGGCTGGCGCGCGCGCTGCGGCAGGCGGTGGAGATCGACCCGCGCAAGGCGGATGCGATCCCCTCGACCAAGGGAATCCTGTGAGCAGGCCCACGCGCTGCATGACCGGAGGCAGGACCGCATGTTCGTCATTTCGCTGACCTACAAGGCGCCGCTGGCCGAAGTGGACCATCATCTTGCGGCGCATGTCGCCTGGCTCGACGCGGCGATCACCGAAGGGTGGCTGCTGATGGCCGGGCGCAAGGAACCGCGCGACGGCGGCATCTTGCTCGCAAGGGGCGTTCGGGAGACGATCGCGCGCAAGGCGGCGGGCGATCCCTTCGTCGTGAACGGCGTGGCGGAGATCGAGATCACCGAATTCCTGCCCGGCAGGATCGCGCCGGACACGCTCCTGGAAAGCCTGATCCCGTGATCGCGCTGATCGATTATGGCGCGGGCAATCTCCACTCGGTCCATAATGCGCTGGTGAAGGCCGGCGCGCGCGATGTCGTCATCACCGCCGACCCGGATGCGGTGGCGCGGGCGGACCGGATCGTGCTGCCCGGCGTCGGCGCCTTTCGCGCGTGCCGCGATGCGCTGGTGGGCATAAGCGGCATGGTCGACGCGATGAACGGCGCGGTGCGCGGGCGCGGCGTGCCCTTCCTGGGGGTGTGCGTGGGCATGCAGTTGCTGGCGGACGCGGGCGAGGAATTCGGCCGGCATGAAGGGCTGGGCTGGATTCCGGGCACGGTCAGGCTGATTGCGCCGACCGACGCGACCGTCAAGGTGCCGCATATGGGCTGGAACGACGTGCGCATCGTGACGCCCCATCCACTGCTGGAGGAGGGTGAGGCCTATTTTCTCCACAGCTATCATTTCGACGCCGCCGACCGGGCCGATATCGCCGCGATCACCGAGCATGGCGCGGCGCTGGTCGCCGCCGTGGCGCGCGACACCGTCATCGGCGTGCAGTTCCACCCGGAAAAGAGCCAGCGCTACGGCCTGTCCTTCCTTGCCCGCTTCCTCGACTGGAGACCCTGAAGACCCATGTCGCTGATCGTCTTCCCCGCCATCGACCTGAAGGGCGGCCAGGTCGTCCGCCTTGCCGAGGGCGACATGGACCGCGCCACCGTCTATGGCGACGATCCCGCCGCGCAGGCCATGCAGTTCGCCCAGGCGGGCGCGCACTATCTGCATGTCGTCGATCTGGACGGCAGTTTCGCCGGGCATGCGGTCAACGCCGATGCCGTTGAAAGCATCGTCGGTCGCTTTCCCGGCCATGTCCAGCTTGGCGGCGGCATCCGCAATCGCGAGTCGGTGGAGCGCTGGTTCGACCTTGGCGTGTCGCGCATCGTCATCGGCACCGCCGCGCTGAAAGACCCTGTTTTCGTGAAGGCCGCCGCGCGCGATTTCCCCGGTGGTATCGTCGTCGCCGTCGATGCCCGCGACGGCTTCGTCGCGACCGATGGCTGGGCGGAAAAGTCCGACATGCCGGTCATCGACCTGGCCCGCCGGTTCGAGGATGCCGGCGTTGCGTCGCTGCTGTTCACCGATGTCGGCCGCGACGGCCTGCTCAAGGGCTGCAATATCGATGCGACCGTGGACCTTGCCCGCGCCACCGACATTCCGGTGATCGCCAGCGGCGGCGTGGCCGGCATCGCCGATATCCGCATCCTCAGCCTGCATGCCGATGCGGGCATCGAAGGCGTGATCACCGGCCGCGCGCTCTATGACGGGCGGCTCGACCTCAAGACCGCGCTGGCGGTGGCACAGGCCGCGTCATGACCGTCCGCACCCGCGTCATCCCCTGTCTCGACGTCGCCAATGGCCGGGTGGTCAAGGGCGTGAACTTCATCGACCTGATGGACGCGGGCGACCCGGTGGAACAGGCGCGGCTGTATGACGAGGCGGGGGCGGACGAGCTGTGCTTCCTCGACATCACCGCCAGCCATGAGGCGCGCGGCACCATCATCGACGTGGTGCGCCGCACGGCGGAGGTCTGCTTCATGCCGGTGACGGTGGGCGGCGGCGTGCGTTCGGCCGAGGATGCGCGCGCCCTGCTGCTCGCGGGCGCGGACAAGGTGGCGGTGAACAGCGCGGCGGTCTCCCGGCCGCAGGTGATCGCCGAGATCGCCGACCGATTCGGCAGCCAGTGCATCGTCGCGTCCGTGGATGCGCGGCGCGTGGGCGACGGCCCCCATGGACCGCGCTGGGAAATCTTCACCCATGGCGGCCGGACCGCGACCGGCATCGACGCGCTGGAACATGCGGTGCGGCTTGCCGAGATGGGCGCGGGCGAGCTGCTCGTCACCTCCATGGATGGGGATGGCACGCGCGCGGGCTATGATCTGGCGCTGACCCGCGCCATTGCCGACTCGGTGTCGGTGCCCGTCATCGCCAGCGGCGGCGTCGGCACGCTGGCGCATCTGGTGGAGGGCGTGATCGAAGGCCATGCGAGCGCGGTGCTTGCCGCCTCCATCTTCCACTTCGGCCAGCACACGATCGCGCAGGCGCATGCGGCGCTGGCGGCGGCGGGTATCCCGGTCCGCTCGCACTGATCGGCATAGGATCGCGCCCGGGTGCAGATGTCGAGCGAGACATCGACCGGCAAGACTGTTTGCCTAAATCGTAACTGAACATTGCCGGCAACCGGCTGAGTTCCATGGGTTAATGTCAATATGTTTGACATTAACCCTGTGCGCTCGCGCGGCGTTAACCATTGGAGGCGGGCGGCGCGGGGCATATTCGCGATATGGCCCTGCGATTGCTTCGCAGTCCTTTGCCATTTGACCATGGAGAAGGAATGTAAACGATGATGATGCGCAATCTTCTGGCCGTCGCCGGCCTCTCGCTGATGATGGCCGCGGCTGCTCCGGCACAGGCGGGCAAGTGCTGGTTCGGTAGCTGTGGCGGTTCGTCCTCCGGCGGCAGTTCGTCTTCGAGCGGCGGCTCCTCCTCCTCGGGCGGCGCGACGCCGGTGCCGGAACCCGAACAGATGGCCTTGTTCGGCATGGGCGCGGCCGTGCTCGTCCTGCGTGCGGTCAAGGGCCGCCGCCGGAACAAATAACCGCATTTTCCGGTTGACGGCCGGGCCCCTGCCGCCGCAACTGCGGCGCATGCAGGCAACGCTCGAACGACTGGAAGCAACGATCAGGGCGCGCCGGACGGGTGATCCGGCGCAGTCCTATGTCGCGGCGCTCACCGCCAGGGGGCGCCCGAAAATGGCGCAGAAACTGGGCGAGGAAGCGGTGGAGACGGTGATCGCCGCCATGGCGGACGATCGCGCCGAAGCGGTGAAGGAGGGGGCGGACCTGCTGTTCCACCTCGCCGTGCTGCTGGCGGACATGGACCTGTCCCTTGCCGACCTGTGCGCCGAGCTTGACCGGCGCGACGGCCTTTCGGGGCTGGCCGAAAAGGCCGCCCGCACCAGCAATCCCCCGCCTTCAGGAGAATAGCGCGATGCCCGTCGACGCGACGCTGCCCTATGACGACCAGAATATCTTCGCGAAGATCCTGCGCGGGGAGATTCCCAGCAACCGTGTCCATGAAAGCGAGCATAGCATCGCCTTTCACGACATTGCGCCATGGACGCCGACTCACATCCTCGTCATCCCGCGCGGCCCCTATGTCAGCTGGGACGATTTCTCTGCGCGTGCCTCCGACGCGGAAATCGTCGATTTCGTGCATGTGGTCGGCGAAGTGGCGCGGGCCGCCGGGCTTGTGGCGCCGGGCTATCGCCTGCTTGCCAATTCAGGCTTCGATTCCCATCAGGAAGTGCCGCATCTGCACGTCCATATCCTGGCGGGGGAGCCGCTGGGGCCGATGCTGGCCGGGCGCGGGCCGGGGTCCGGCAAGCGCTGAACGTGCCAATTCCGGCAATCCGGGCCTTGTTTTTTGCGCGTCCGATAAAAACCCGAAATTGTAACAAGCTTGCGCATGTGGATTTAGGCGATAGTCTCGTTCTATCCAAAAAGGGGAACGCGCCTGCAAGGCGCGCCACAAGGGAAAGAGACAGGCATTCATGATATTCGGGCGCGTAAAGCCACTCGACGCCATTTTGGCGACAGCGGAAAAGAAATCGCTGCATCGCTCGCTGGGGGCATTCCAGCTGACCATGCTCGGCATCGGTGCCGTTATCGGCACCGGCATCTTCGTGCTGACGGCGGAAGCCGCGCAAAAGGCAGGGCCGGGCATGATGCTCGCCTTCGTCATTGCCGGCTTCGTCTGCGCCGTGGCGGCGCTGTGCTATGCCGAAATGGCCTCCATGGTGCCGGTGTCGGGCTCGGCCTACACCTATAGCTATGCGGTGATGGGCGAACTGATCGCCTGGATGGTGGGCTGGGCGCTTATCCTGGAATATGCCGTGGCGGCGGGCGCCGTGTCGGTGGGCTGGTCGGGCTATGTCGTGGGGCTCATCGAGCATACCTTCCATATGGACATCCCGGACCTGTTGACGCGCGGGCCCTTCGATGGCGGCGTGGTCAACCTGCCCGCGATGCTCATCGCCTCGCTCGTCACCTGGCTGCTGGTGATCGGCACGAAGGAAAGCGCCAGCGTCAACGCGGTGCTCGTGCTTATCAAGGTCGCGGCGCTGACGCTGTTCGTCGTGCTGGCCCTGCCGGTGATGCACATGGACAAGTTCACGCCCTTCGCGCCGCTCGGCTTTTCGGGCATATCGGCGGCGGCGGCGTCCATCTTCTTCGCCTATGTCGGCTTCGACGCGGTGTCGACGGCGGCGGAGGAAACCAAGAATCCCCAGCGCAACATGCCCATCGGCCTGATCGGCTCGCTCGGTATCTGCACCATCTTCTACATGCTGGTCGCGGCCGGCGTGATCGGCACGGTCGGCGCGCAGCCGGTCGCGGGCCCGGCGGGCGAAGTGCTGGCCCCCGGTTCCATGGCGCTTTCGCAACAATGCGCCGCGCTTGCCGCGCAGGGCCATGAAGCCGTCACCTGCTCGAAGGAAGCGCTGGCATGGACGCTGCGTGAAATCGGCTGGCCGCAGATCGGCAACCTGCTCGGCCTTGCCGCCGGTCTGGCGCTGCCTTCGGTCATCCTGATGATGATGTTCGGCCAGACCCGCATCTTCTTCGTGATGAGCCGCGACGGCCTGCTGCCCGAATTCTTCTCGAAGGTGCATCCGGTCTACAAGACGCCGCATGTCATCACCATCCTGACCGGCATCTTCGTGGCGCTGTTCGCGGCCTTCTTCCCGGTCGGCATCCTGGCGGACATCTCCAACTCCGGCACGCTCTTCGCCTTTGCCGCCGTGTCGATCGCGGTGATGGTGCTGCGCCGGACGGACCCGGACCGCAAGCGCCCCTTCCGCACGCCCGCGATCATGGTCACGGCGCCCATCGCCATTGCCGGCTGCGTCTATCTGTTCTTCAGCCTGGGCACGGAAACCAAGCTGATGTTCGTCGGCTGGGCGGCTGTCGGCCTGCTGGTCTATTATGGCTACAGCTATCGCCGCAGCCATTTGGGCCGGGGCCTGGTGGAAATGCATGAAGCGGACAGCGACGTGCCGCCGCAGCCCGTGCCGCCGATGCCCGGTGCCCATACGCCGGGCGGCAAGGACGCCTGATCCGCGCCGCCTCTTGCGCGGCGGACGGGACGAGCACAAAGGCCCTGCCGGCAGATGTCGGCAGGGCCTTTGCGTTGGGCATGATAAAAAGTCGCTGGTCTCTTGCGCGTAATCGCGTGCGCCCTCTGGCCATATCGCGCCGTCGCGTTCATAGCGCTGCAATGCAGCAGAGCCCGATCACCATGCGGAGGGTTTCTCCGCCCTCTGACTTCCCGATCCATTTTCGGGAATTCGTTGCGCTGATCGCGGCGATGATGGCGCTCAATGCGCTGTCGATCGACCCCATGCTCCCTGCGCTGCCCGCGATCGGCAAGGCGCTGTCGATCCCCCACCCCAATGACCGGCAGTGGATCATCACCGCCTATTTCATCGGCATGGGGGTGGGGTCGCTGATCTATGGGCCGCTGTCCGATCGGTTCGGCCGTCGCCCGGTGCTGTGCATCACGCTGGCGCTGTTCACGGGCGCGACCATGCTCTGCGCGCTGGCGCCCAGCTTCACCTTGTTGCTTGCCGGCAGGGCCGCTGCGGGTTTCTTCGCCGCGGCTGCCCGGGTGATCGCGGTCAGCATCGTGCGCGATCGATTCCATGGCGATCGCATGGCCAGCATCATGTCGCTGGTGTTCATGGTCTTCATGATCGTGCCGGTGCTCGCGCCTAGCTTTGGCCAGCTGATCCTGACAGTGGCGCCATGGCGCGGGATTTTCTGGGTGTTGACGGCGATCGGCCTGGCGGTCCTGCTGTGGATCGTCATTCGCCTGCCCGAAACGCTGAAGCCGGACAATCGGGTTGAGGTGAACCTGCGCGATTTTGCAGCGACATTGCGCGGCATCGCCACGCATCGCACCAGCATTGGTTACATGATGGCCAGTGGCGTGGTGATGGGCGGGCTGGTCGGCTTCATCACATCGGTCCAGCAGATCTTCTTCGACGTCTATCATGCGCCGGAAATCTTTCCCGTCGCCTTTGCGGGCATCGCGATGTTCATGGCGCTGGGCAGCCTGACGAACAGCCGGCTGGTGCATCGAATCGGTGCGCGCCGGATCAGCCATGGGGCGCTGCTGGCGCTGATCGCGGTTTCGGCGGTGCGCACGTTGATCGATCTGGCCGGGCTCGATTCGCTGCCGGCCTTCATCGCCACCCAATCGCTGACGATGTTCTGTTTCGCGCTGACCGGCTCCAATTTCAGCGCGATCTCGATGGAGCCGTTCGCGCGGGGGGCGGGGCTGGCCTCATCCTTTCAGGCGTGCCTGACGACGATCCTGTCGGCGCTGCTGGGGGCGGCGGTGGGCGCGCATTTCAATGGCACCAGCCTGCCGCTGGCGCTGGGCTTCCTGACCTTTGGCAGCATATCGCTGCTGTTGGTGTTCTGGGCCGAGCGGGGCAAATTGTTCACGCGCCCCAAGCGGGGCGCGGAGCGGCCCGATCCGGTGGAACTGGCGCATTGAAAAGGGCGTCGGCGCAGGGGCGATAGCCCGGCACCGACGCCCTTTTGGTCGATGGTTCTTCGGTCGCCCGGTCAGTCCGCGAAGGGATCGCGCACCAATATGGTGTCGTCGCGCTGGGGCGATGTCGACACCAGCGTCACCGGGCATTCGATCAGTTCCTCGATGCGGCGGATATATTTGATCGCCTGCGCGGGCAGGTCGGCCCAGCTGCGGGCGCCGGCGGTGGTTTCCTGCCAGCCGTCCATCGTCTCGTAGATCGGTTCCGCGCGGGCCTGGTCCTGCGGGTGCGGCGGCAGATAGGTGTAGCTTTTGTCGCCGACCTTGTAGCCGACGCAGATCTGCAGCGTCTCGAACCCGTCCAGCACGTCCAGCTTGGTGAGCGCGATGCCGGTGATGCCGGAAACGGCGGCGGCCTGGCGCACCAGCACCGCGTCGAACCAGCCGCAGCGACGCTTGCGGCCCGTGACCGTGCCGAATTCATGGCCACGCTCGCCCAGCTTCTGGCCGATGTCGTTTTCCTGCTCGGTCGGGAATGGGCCGGAGCCGACGCGGGTGGTGTAGGCCTTCACGATGCCCAGCACGAAACCGACCGAGGAGGGGCCAAGGCCCGATCCGCCCGATGCCGTGCCGGCAATGGTGTTGGAGGAGGTGACGAAGGGATAGGTGCCGTGGTCGACATCCAGCAGCACGCCCTGCGCGCCTTCGAACAGGATGCGGTCGCCGCGCTTCTTCGCCTCGTTCAGCGTCAGCCAGACCGGCTTGGCATAGGGCAGGATGAAACCGGCGACTTCGGCCAGCTCGGCGATCAGCGCGTCCCGGTCGATCGGCGGTTCGCCAAAGCCGGCGCGCAGCGCGTCATGATGGGCGCAGATCCGGTCGAGCTGCGGGCCAAGATCGTCCAGATGGTCGAGGTCGCACAGGCGGATCGCGCGGCGGCCGACCTTGTCCTCATAGGCCGGGCCGATGCCGCGGCGGGTGGTGCCGATCTTGCCGGCGCCCGATGCATCCTCGCGCAGGCCGTCGAGATCGCGGTGGAAGGGCAGGATCAGCGGCACATTCTCCGCGATGTGCAGATTTTCCGGTGTGACCGTGACGCCCTGGCCCTGAAGCTTGGCGACTTCCTCGCGGAAATGCCACGGATCGAGCACCACGCCATTGCCGATGACGCTGAGCGTTCCGCGCACGATGCCGGAAGGCAGCAGCGAGAGCTTGTAGACATTGTCGCCCACCACCAGCGTATGGCCGGCATTATGGCCGCCCTGGAAACGCACGACGACATCCGCGCGACTGGCGAGCCAGTCGACGATCTTGCCCTTGCCCTCATCGCCCCACTGGGCGCCGATCACGGTCACATTGGCCAAGTTGACTTACCCCATAAAAACCGGCTTCCCCCTAGTGGGGGGATCGCCCCGCGTCCAGCCTTACAATTTGTTACGCTTTGAAGCTTTCCTATCGGCGCGCAACCGGGGGATAGGCGGGGCAGGAGATGAAGCGGGGAATGCCGGGATGAGACGGGATGTTGCGACAGGCGTGATGGTGGCGGTTGCGGCGGCGTTTGCGATGATGCCGCATGCCGGCCAGGCGCAGCGCGCGCGGATGGAGGCGCGGCTGGCGCAGCGTTTCGAGGCGGCCGCGCCGGGCGGGCAGGACATCGCCTATGGCGCCAGCCCGCTGCAGCATATCGACTTCTGGCGTGCAAAGGCGGCGGCGGCGGATGCGCCGCTCGTCCTCTTCGTGCATGGCGGCGGCTGGACGCGCGGCGACAAGCGCAACGCGACCGGCGCGACCAAGGTGACGCATTATCTGGACCTGGGCTATGCCTTTGCCTCGATCAACTATCGCCTGGTGCCGGACGCCACCGTGGAGCAGCAGGCGCAGGACGTGGCCGATGCGGTCGCGGCCCTCGTCGCCCGGGCGAAGGCGCTGGGCTTCGATCCGCGCAAGGTGGTGCTGATGGGCCACAGCGCCGGCGCGCATCTTTCCGCGCTGGTGGGCACCGACATGCGCTATCTGGAAAAAGCGGGGCTTGGCCCGGATTCGCTGGCGGGTGTCATCCCGCTGGACGGCGCCGCCTATGATGTGCCGCGCCAGATCGCCGAGGGCGGCCAGTTCATGCATGACACCTATCTACGGGCCTTTGGCGATGACGCGGCGCGCCAGCGGGCGCTGTCGCCGACCTTCCAGGCGACAAGGCCCAATGCCCCCGCTTTCCTGATCCTGCATGTCGCCCGGACCGACGGCACGGCCCAGTCGCAGGCGCTGGCCCAGGCGCTCGGCCGGGCGGGCACGCCGGCGCAGGTGCAGGGCTTCGACGGCAATGGGCTGCGCGGCCATATGGAGATCAACCGCCGGCTGGGCGACCCCGATTACCCTGCGACCGCGGTGGTGGATGTATGGCTGAAGCGGGTGTTCGCGGGGCGCTGAGGATCGTCCGCCCGCGCTTTTCCGCGGGCGGCACGGCCGCATGTCAATATGCCCGCGCGGTCTCGCCATCCAGCCAGTGGCTGCACCCCAGCGCGGCGCCATTGTCCGTGCCGGAAAGCGCGGCGACGGTGCGCCAGCCTTCGCCGCGCAACGCCTTGGCGCGGCCGGCATCATGGTCCAGCGGCAGGAACAGGCGGCGGCTGGGCTCGGTGCCGAATCCGGCGTCGATCAGCGGATCGGGATAGAGGGAGAAGCCCATGGCGGGTTCCTCATGGCCGTTCGCGCCGACAATGGCATAGCTGCCGCCCCGGCCGATCTCGCCGGTGAAACCGTCCGCGAAGATCGAGAAGCCGAACCAGCTTTGATATTCAAAGCCATGGCGCTCGGTGGGGTCCAGCGTCAGCGTGATGTCCCAGCCGATCGGCTTGGCGATGGCGCGCAGGCCCGCGATCCGGCCGGAGAGCGTGCCCCCGGCGACTGTGGCATCCAGCGCTTCCAGCTTCTCCATCGCGGCATGGAAAGGCCCGGCCGCGGCGATCAGCGGCAGATAGGCGGCGGGGCCTTCGCCCAGCGCGGCAAGGGCGCCGGCATCCTTGGCGTCCAGCCTGGCGCGCACGGCCTCCGCCTCGGCCTCCGTCAGCGGCAGCGGGCCGGCGGCGAGCGTGTCGATCAGGTCGGGCAGGGTGAAATCGATGGTGATGCCGGTGACGCCGGCGGCCTGCAGCGCCTCGATCGCGACGTTCACGATCTCCACGGCGGCGGCAACGCTGTCCGTGCCGATCAGCTCCGCGCCCACCTGCATCCGCTCGCGCTCGGGGCGCAGCTGGTTCGCCTTCAGCCGCACCACCGGCCCGGCATAGGACAGGCGCAGCGGACGGGCGGCATCGGCCAGGCGGGTGGCGGCGATGCGGCCGACCTGCGCCGTCATGTCCGGCCGGATGGCCAGCGTGCGCTGCGACATGGGATCGACCACCCGCAACAGATCCTGCGCCCGGGCGGACTTCAGCCGCTCGACCAGCGTCTCCTCGAACTCGGCGAGCGGCGGCATCACCCGGCCATAGCCATGCGCGTCGACGGTATCGAGCACATGGCGCACCAGCCGCGCAGACGCTTCCGCCTGCGGCGGCAGACGATCGGACAATCCTTCGGGGAGCAGGCCGGACGGGATATGGGTCATGCGCGCGCTTTAGCGGATTTCGCGGATTAGGCCAGAGGGGGAATGGGCGGCGGGGTGGGCTTGAAGCTTTCAATCAGAAAGTCTTGCAAAGTGCTGCCTCGCTGGGCTTTAAAGATCTGGCGTGTAAATGGGAAAAGATAAAGCTGCCATGTTAGAAGAGATCATCCAAGATAATCTGAATCGTGTGTTGGCATCAAATCAACCGATCTTTTCTTCGGAATTTGACTACGATGATATCGTGGCCAAGAAGGATATGGCGGCTCAAAAATGGAATCAATTTAGCGGTGCCGAGCGTGCTGAGTATCGGGATCTTTCTGACTTTGAACTGAAGCAAGGCGTGCGGGACCCAAAAGATCAAGCTCTAATACCTGCTAAAAATACGTCTCTGCTCTTAAAGGAGATTAGGAGTCGTCTAGATCGGGAAGATCCGATTAAGCCGTTAGCAATAGAAACTCTAGATTTTGAAGACGCAATGATTGAGCTTGCAGAGAGTTTAGAGAACTCTAGTGAAATACGTGATTTGTATCGGTTAAGAAAGGCTTCTTCTGGATCAGGTAAAAAATCTGGAATAAATTTGGAGGAAGCGACGAGGCTTAAAAATTGCTTCAGTCAAGGGAGGGAATTGTATCTTGCTGGCCGCAATGGCTCTCTTATGAGACCTGTGTGCGGGTGGTTGTAGACAGCGGCATTTATTCCTGATTCAATCGGCTTTCCGAAGAGGAGGGTTGG
>NZ_JBANFL010000014.1:0-145234 GCF_037154135.1 Sphingobium aquiterrae | reverse complement strand
TAAACCATCGAAATGAGGGGTCCCTTTTAGACGCCGATCACCCCGCTAACGGGGTCCTTTTTGCACGCCGATCCACACTCGGCGCCGATCCCGAGCACCGCGTTGGTGATCCCTGCCCGATGGCACAATACTATCGCGAGCGGACGACGATCCCGGCGATCCGCGCGCCACTGTTGCCATCACCGAACGGGTTGTGGGCACGCGACATAGCGGCATAGGCTGCGCCGTCATCTAGCAAACTGCACGTCTCGCCGACGATCCGGGCGCTGTCGGTGCCGACCAGCTTCGCCGTGCCGGCCGTGACACCCTCTGGCCGCTCAGTGGTTTCACGCATCACCAGCACCGGCTTGCCCAGCGAGGGCGCCTCCTCCTGCACGCCGCCGCTGTCGGTCAGAACGATATGGCAAAGGTCGAGCAGGCGGACGAAATGGGGATAGTCGAGCGGATCGATCATCGCGACATTGGCAAGGCCGGCCAGCGCTTCGTCCATTACGGCGCGAACATTGGGGTTGGGATGGACGGGGAAGATCACCGCGACATCATCCCGCGCGGCGATCGCCCGCACCGCCTGCGCGATGCTTTCCATGCCGCCGCCGAAATTCTCCCGCCGGTGGCTGGTGACGGCGATGATCCGCTTGCCGGCAAAGCGCGCGGCCAGCGGGTCGAGCCCGGCGGCGAGCGACGGGTCGGCATCGATCCGCGCCTTGGTGGCGAGCAGCGCGTCGATCACGGTGTTGCCGGTGACGTGGATGGTGGCAGCGTCGCGATTTTCGGCCAGCAGCGCGTCGGCCGCCGCCTGGGTCGGTGCGAAGTTCATGTCGGCGATGCAGGCGACGACGCGGCGGTTCACCTCCTCCGGCCAGGGTTGGTGGATATCCCCGCTGCGCAGCCCCGCCTCGACATGGCCGACCGGGATCTTGCGATAATAGGCGGCAAGGCTCGCCACCATCGTCGTCAGCGTATCGCCATGGACAAGGACGCGATCGGGGCGCTCGCGGTCGAACGCCTCGCCCAGCGCCACGATCAGCGCGGCGGTCAGGCCATCGAGCGTCTGATTCGCCTTCATGATGTCCAGGTCGATATCCGGCACGATGCCGCTGATCTCCAGCACCTGGTCCAGCAGGCCGCGATGCTGCGCGGTCACGCAGACGCGCGTGTCGATGCCGTCCAGCGCCTTTAGCGCATGGATCACCGGAAACAGCTTGATCGCTTCGGGTCTTGTCCCGAATACGCAGAGAACCTTCATGTCTGCCTTTCTTGTGGCATGAATTCTGGAAGGGAACGGAACCCCTTGAAGCAACCACCTTGGAGTAAATTGGTATAGATCGGCTGAACGGATTTTTTTGCATGCGCGAAATGCCATGCTATGCCGCTGGAAGACGTTCCCATTGACCGCCCGCCACGACCCAAGCGAGATATAATGAGCAACACCAACATGATCGTCCCCGTCATCCTTTCCGGCGGGTCCGGCACCCGCCTGTGGCCGGTGTCCCGCCCCGAGCGGCCCAAGCAGTTGCTGCCGCTGACAGCGGACGAGACGATGCTGCAGTTGACGGTCCGGCGCACCAATGGCGGGACAGCGCATTTCGGCCGGCCGATCCTGGTTGCCAATGCGGCGCATGCCGACATCATCGAGGAACAGCTGAGCGCGATCGGGGTGGAAGACAGCCTGATCCTGCTGGAACCCTTTGGCCGCAACACCGCCCCCGCCATCGCGCTCGCCGCGCTGGAGGCAAAGGGCGACGAGGCATTGCTGGTCATGCCCAGCGACCATGTGATCGCCGACCTGCCCGCCTTCCATGAAGCGATCGCCCGCGCCCTGCCGCTGGTGTCCGATGG
Source organism: Sphingobium aquiterrae (assembly GCF_037154135.1). Taxonomy (NCBI): domain Bacteria; kingdom Pseudomonadati; phylum Pseudomonadota; class Alphaproteobacteria; order Sphingomonadales; family Sphingobiaceae; genus Sphingobium; species Sphingobium aquiterrae. The sequence continues at coordinate 143,395 of NZ_JBANFL010000014.1, read as the reverse complement.
CTGGCTCATCACCTTCGGCATCACCCCGGATGCGCCGGAAACCGGCTATGGCTATATCAAGATGGGCGAAACTTGCGCCGATCGCATCCATAGCGTCGCCCGCTTCGTGGAGAAGCCGGATGCCGATCGCGCCGCCGAAATGCTGGCCGAAGGTGGCCATGCCTGGAATGCCGGCATCTTCCTGTTCCGTGCCGACGCCTATCTCGCCGCGCTCGAACGGCACCAGCCCGCCATGCTGGCCGCCGCCAGGAAGGCGATGGCGGGCGCCGTCCGCACCGGCGCCCGCGTCTCTCCCGAACCGCAAGCCTTTGCCGCCTGCCCTTCGGATTCCATCGACTATGCCATCATGGAACGCGAGGACCGCGTCGCCTGCGTGCCGGTCAGCATGGGCTGGTCGGACGTCGGCAGCTGGGATTCGCTGCATGCGATCAGCCTCAAGGACGGCGCCGGCAATGCCGTGCGCGGTCAGGTGCTTGCGCTCGGCGCCAACAACTGCCTCGTCCATACGGACGGGCCGCGCGTCACGCTGGTCGATGTCGACGACCTGATCGTCGTCGTCTCCCATGGCGATGTCATGATCCTGCGCCGGGGCGAATCCCAGAAGGTGCGCCGGGTGACGGACGCGCTGAAAAGCGCCTGACATGCGCCGGGCGCCCTCCCGGCCCGATCATGCGCGCCAGTGGCCCGCCCTGCGCCATTGGCTGATGGCGGGCGCCATGCTGGGCCTGCTGATGCTCCTTGGCCCGAATATCTCCCGGGTGGGCGACAAGCTGGTCGGACTGCTGGCGCCGCGCCTCGTCGCCAACCCAGACTGAACGCCCCGGGCCGATTTGGGGCGACCCCCTTCACAAAATCCAACACGCCCTCTATATAGGCCATACGAGATTTCCGGCCTGCCATCGCTTCCGGGCGATGTGCCGGCCGCCCTCCCCTCGCCCGGGCTACGGTTTGGTTTGCGCCCAAACCGCGACGAATGGGGCGTTTTGGAGGGTTCTACCAGACGCTGGCAGTGCGGATCGGACAGCCCCGACCCGCACTTTTTTGCGTCTGATGCGCCCACGAATCGGCTGAATTTCCGCTGCGACGCGGGAAAATATATGTCCAAGAAGGCAGGAAAACGCATGGCGACCAAGGCAGCTCCCCTCCAGACCGCGAAAAAGCGCATCCGCAAGGTCTTCGGCAACATCCACGAAGTGGTGCAGATGCCGAACCTGATCGAGGTTCAGCGCGAATCCTACGAGCAGTTCCTCCGCTCGAACCCCGCGACCGGCTATGTCTCCGGCCTGGAAAAGACGCTGCGCTCGGTCTTCCCGATCCGTGATTTCGCTGGCACCGCCGAAATGGATTTCGTCCATTACGAGCTGGAAGACCCGAAATACGACACCGAGGAATGCCGTCAGCGCGGCATCACCTATGCAGCGCCGATGCGCGTCACCCTGCGCCTGATCGTGTTCGAGGTGGACCAGGACAGCGGCGCCCGCTCCGTGCTCGATATCAAGGAGCAGGACGTGTACATGGGCGACATGCCGCTCATGACCGGCAACGGCACCTTCATCGTCAACGGCACCGAGCGCGTCATCGTGTCGCAGATGCACCGTTCGCCGGGCGTGCTGTTCGACCATGACCGTGGCAAGACCCACGCTTCGGGCAAATATCTGTTCGCCGCGCGCGTCATCCCCTATCGCGGTTCCTGGCTGGACTTCGAGTTCGACGCCAAGGACATCGTCAACGTCCGCATCGACCGCAAGCGCAAGCTGCCCGTCACCGCGCTGCTCTTCGCCCTCGGCCTCGATGCCGAGGAGATCCTGGGCCATTTCTACAACAAGGTCACGTTCATCCGTGGCGAAGGCGGCTGGCAGATCCCCTTCGCGGTCGAGGCATGGCGCGGCCAGAAGCCGGCCTTCGACATTGTCGACGCCAAGACCGGCGAAGTCGTGTTCCCCACCGGCCAGAAGATTTCACCCCGCGCCGCCAACAAGGCGGAGAAGGACGGCCTGTCCACGCTGCTGATCCCGACCGAGGAAATCTTCGGCCGCTACAGCGCCTATGACCTCGTCAACGACAAGACCGGCGAGATTTATATCGAGGCGGGCGACGAGGTTTCGTCCGAAAATCTGGAAAAGCTCGACAAGGCCGGCATCGAGACGCTGGAACTGCTCGACATCGACCATGTCACCACCGGCCCCTGGATTCGCAACACGCTGAAGGCCGACAAGGCCGAGGACCGCGATCAGGCCCTGTCCGACATCTATCGCGTCATGCGCCCCGGCGAGCCGCCGACGCGCGAAACCGCCGAAGCGCTGTTCGGCGGCCTGTTCTTCGATCCCGAGCGCTACGACCTGTCGGCCGTGGGCCGCGTGAAGCTCAACATGCGTCTTGAGCTGGATGCCGAGGACACCGTCACCACCCTGCGCCGCGAGGACATCCTCGCCGTCGTCAAGGAACTGGTGAACCTGAAGGACGGCAAGGGCGAGATCGACGACATCGACAATCTCGGCAACCGCCGCGTGCGTTCGGTGGGCGAGCTGCTGGAAAACCAGTATCGCGTCGGCCTGCTGCGCATGGAGCGCGCCGTGAAGGAGCGCATGTCGTCGGTGGACGTTTCCACCGTGATGCCGAACGACCTCATCAACGCGAAGCCCGCCGTGGCCGCGGTGCGTGAATTCTTCGGTTCCTCGCAGCTCTCGCAGTTCATGGACCAGACCAACCCGCTGTCGGAAGTGACGCACAAACGCCGCGTGTCCGCCCTCGGGCCGGGCGGTCTGACCCGTGAGCGCGCCGGCTTCGAAGTCCGCGACGTTCACCCGACCCATTATGGCCGTATCTGCCCGATCGAAACGCCCGAAGGCCCGAACATCGGTCTGATCAACAGCCTCGCGACGTTCAGCCGCGTGAACAAATATGGCTTCATCGAGACGCCGTATCGCAAGATCATCGACAACAAGGTGACGGACGAGGTCGTGTACCTCTCCGCCATGGAAGAGGCCAAGCACACGATCGCGCAGGCGAACGCCGAGCTGGCCGCCGACGGCAGCTTCGTGGAGGACCTGATCTCCTCGCGTCAGGCCGGCGAATTCCTGATGTCGCCCAAGGACAACATCACCCTGATGGACGTCAGCCCCAAGCAGCTGGTGTCGGTCGCGGCCTCGCTCATTCCGTTCCTGGAAAACGATGACGCCAACCGCGCGCTCATGGGATCGAACATGCAGCGCCAGGCCGTGCCGCTCGTCCGTGCCGAAGCGCCCTTCGTCGGCACCGGCATGGAAGAGACGGTTGCGCGCGATTCCGGCGCCGCCATCGCCGCCAAGCGCTCGGGCATCATCGATCAGGTCGACGCGACCCGTATCGTGATCCGCGCGACCGGCGACGTGGCACCGGGCCAGTCGGGCGTCGACATCTACACGCTGATGAAGTTCCAGCGCTCCAACCAGGACACCTGCATCAACCAGCGCCCGCTGGTGAAGGTGGGCGATCTGGTCAACGCCGGCGACGTCATCGCCGACGGCCCGTCGACCGAGTTCGGCGAGCTGGCGCTGGGCCGGAACACGCTCGTCGCGTTCATGCCCTGGAACGGCTACAATTATGAGGATTCCATCCTCATTTCCGAGCGCATCGTGAAGGATGACGTCTTCACCTCGATCCACATCGAGGAGTTCGAGGTCATGGCGCGCGATACCAAGCTCGGGCCGGAAGACATCACCCGCGACATCCCGAACGTCGGCGAGGAAGCGCTGCGTAACCTCGACGAGGCGGGCATCGTCTACATCGGTGCAGAGGTCGAGCCGGGCGACATCCTGGTCGGCAAGATCACGCCGAAGGGCGAAAGCCCGATGACGCCGGAAGAAAAGCTGCTCCGTGCGATCTTCGGCGAAAAGGCCAGCGACGTGCGCGACACCTCGCTTCGCCTGCCGCCGGGCGTTGCCGGCACCGTCGTTGAAGTGCGCGTGTTCAACCGCCACGGCATCGACAAGGACGAGCGCGCGATGGCCATCGAGCGCGAGGAGATCGACCGCCTGGCGAAGGACCGCGAGGACGAACGCGGCATCCTCAACCGTGCGACCTTCAACCGCCTGCGCGAAATGCTGCTGGGTCAGACCGCCACTGCGGCGCCCAAGGGCCTGCGCAAGGGCGTGGAGATCGACGACGAGCTGCTCGACAGTGTCGAACAGCGCGAATGGTGGAAGTTCTCCGTTGCGGACGACACCCGCCAGACGGCGATCGAAGCGGTCAAGGCGCAGTATGACGAAGCGGTGAAGACCATTGTCGACAAGTTCGAGGATCGCGTCGAGAAGCTGCAGCGTGGCGACGAGCTGCCCCCGGGCGTGCTCAAGATGGTCAAGGTGTTCGTGGCGGTGAAGCGCAAGCTGCAGCCGGGCGACAAGATGGCCGGCCGTCACGGCAACAAGGGCGTCATCTCGCGCATCCTGCCGATCGAGGACATGCCGTTCCTGGAAGACGGCACGCATGTCGACATCGTGCTGAACCCGCTGGGCGTGCCTTCGCGCATGAACGTCGGCCAGATCTTCGAAACGCATCTGGGCTGGGCCGCGCGCGGCCTTGGCCAGCAGATCAAGGGTGCGCTGGAAGAGTGGCGCTATGCCAATCCGGACCCGGAGGCGGCTGCGCCGCCCGAGGCGGTGCGCGAGCGGCTGAAGACGGTCTATGGCGCGAACTATGCCGGCGAGATCGAGGCCCGTTCCGACGAGCAGATCGTCGAACTGGCGGGCAATCTGCTGACCGGCGTGCCGATGGCGACCCCGGTGTTCGACGGCGCGCGCGAAGCCGACGTGTCCGACATGCTGACCCTGGCCGGCCTGAACACCTCGGGCCAGTCCGACCTGTATGACGGCCGCACCGGCGACAAGTTCGACCGCAAGGTCACGGTGGGCATCATCTACATGCTGAAGCTGCATCACCTTGTCGACGACAAGATCCACGCACGCTCCATCGGCCCCTACAGCCTCGTCACCCAGCAGCCGCTGGGCGGCAAGGCCCAGTTCGGCGGCCAGCGCTTCGGCGAGATGGAGGTGTGGGCGCTCCAGGCCTATGGCGCCGCCTACACGCTGCAGGAAATGCTGACGGTGAAGTCGGACGACGTGGTGGGCCGCACCAAGGTCTACGAAGCGATCGTCAAGGGCGACGACACCTTCGAGGCCGGCATTCCGGAGAGCTTCAACGTGCTCGTCAAGGAAATGCGCTCGCTGGGTCTCAACATCGAACTGGCCTCGCTGGACGAGGTTTCGGAAGACGACGGCGGCTTCGCGCAGGCAGCGGAATGATGATGTTTTTTGCTGAGGCCGCGATGGTGCTTGGCGCGCTATCTGCGAGTGCGTTTCAACCTCACTATGAAGAGGCTAGACGCTGTTTATTTACGGGTCGGTATATTGCGGAAACAGATATCACTGGAACGTTGGCGAAAAAGAATAATCAATTCGGACGCCAGGTTTTTGATCGATACATGCCAATTTTCGCTTTCGAGGCATTCAAATTGGGTAAAACCGAAGCTGAGATCGAATTTGAGGCCAATATTGGATCAAGGCGATTTGTCATGACCACGCTAGACGAGATCAACGGTCTTGCTTTGAAAGCGCGTATAGGCCGGTACGAAAAATTACTTTCGGAAGTCGTCGAGTGTAACCGGGTGCCTACCCTCCAACTACTGCCTGGGAACGAATGATGAGGCGATTTATGAGATATCCTAACTTCGCCTTTAACTCGTCGGATGAAATCCCCGAGGATGAGACCGGCTTCGCGACAGCGGCGAAATAACAAAGCAACTCTCCCCTTCCTTCCAGGGAGGGGCCGGGGGTGGGTGGCGAACGCAAGCGAGCCTTGACCCAAATCGAGAGGTTTGCCCCACCCCGACCCCTCCCTGCCAGGGAGGGGCTAAGATGAGGAAATGTGGCTATGAACGAACTGACCAACTTCGCCAACCCGGTGGCCAAGCCGGAAACCTTCGACCAGATCCAGATCGGCCTTGCCTCGCCCGAGCGCATCCGCTCCTGGTCGTTCGGCGAGATCAAGAAGCCCGAGACGATCAACTACCGCACGTTCAAGCCCGAGCGCGACGGCCTGTTCTGCGCGCGCATCTTCGGTCCGATCAAGGATTACGAATGCCTGTGCGGCAAGTACAAGCGCATGAAGTATAAGGGCATCGTCTGCGAGAAGTGCGGCGTGGAAGTGACCGTTTCGAAGGTCCGCCGCGAGCGCATGGGCCATATCGAACTGGCCGCGCCGGTCGCCCACATCTGGTTCCTCAAGTCGCTGCCTTCGCGCATCGGCCTGCTGCTCGACATGCAGCTCAAGCAGCTTGAGCGCGTCCTCTATTTCGAGAGCTATATCGTCATCGAGCCGGGCCTGACCCCGCTCGACAAGTATCAGCTGCTCACCGAGGACGAACTGCTCGACGCGCAGGACGAATATGGCGAGGACGCCTTCTCGGCCGGCATCGGCGCGGAAGCCGTCAAGCAGATGCTGATGGACCTCGACCTTGAGGGCGAGAAGCAGGTGCTGCTGGACGAGCTGGCCGTCACCAAGTCCGAATTGAAGCCCAAGAAGATCATCAAGCGGCTCAAGGTCGTGGAAAGCTTCCTGGAATCGGGCAACCGCCCCGAATGGATGATCCTGGACGTCGTGCCGGTCATCCCGCCGGAACTGCGCCCGCTGGTGCCCCTGGACGGCGGCCGCTTCGCGACGTCGGACCTCAACGACCTGTATCGCCGTGTCATCAACCGCAACAACCGCCTGAAAAGGTTGATGGAATTGCGCGCGCCGGACATCATCGTCCGCAACGAAAAGCGCATGCTGCAGGAAGCCGTCGACGCCCTGTTCGACAATGGTCGCCGCGGCCGCGTCATCACCGGCGCGAACAAGCGTCCGCTCAAGTCGCTGTCCGACATGCTCAAGGGCAAGCAGGGCCGCTTCCGCCAGAACCTGCTCGGCAAGCGCGTCGACTATTCGGGCCGTTCGGTCATCGTGACCGGCCCGGAACTCAAGCTGCACCAGTGCGGCCTGCCCAAGAAGATGGCGCTCGAACTGTTCAAGCCGTTCATCTACGCCCGTCTCGATGCCAAGGGTCTGTCCATGACCCTGAAGCAGGCGAAGAAGTGGGTCGAGAAGGAACGCAAGGAAGTCTGGGACATCCTGGACGAAGTGATCCGCGAGCACCCGGTCCTGCTGAACCGCGCGCCCACGCTTCACCGTCTGGGCATCCAGGCGTTCGAGCCCGTGCTGATCGAGGGCAAGGCCATCCAGCTGCACCCGCTCGTCTGCTCGGCCTTCAACGCCGACTTCGACGGCGACCAGATGGCCGTCCACGTGCCGCTTTCGCTGGAAGCTCAGCTGGAAGCCCGCGTGCTGATGATGTCCACCAACAACATCCTCTCGCCCGCGAACGGCAAGCCGATCATCGTGCCGTCGCAGGACATGGTCCTGGGTATCTATTACCTGTCCATGGAGCGTGAGGGCGAGCCGGGCGAAGGCATGCTGCTGTCCGACATGCAGGAGGTCCATCAGGCCCTCTTCGCCAAGGCCGTGACGCTGCACTCGAAGATCACCAGCCGCGTGCCGCAGACGGACGAGGCCGGCAACCAGTATATGAAGCGGTTCGAGACCACGCCCGGCCGCATGCTGCTGGGCGAGTGCCTGCCCAAGAACCACAAGGTGCCCTTCGATGTCGTCAACCGCCTGCTGACCAAGAAGGAAATCGGCGACGTCATCGATCAGGTGTATCGCCACACCGGCCAGAAGGACACGGTGCTGTTCGCCGACGCCATCATGGCGCTGGGCTTCCGCCACGCGTTCCAGGCCGGCATTTCCTTCGGCAAGGACGACATGGTGATCCCGGACTCCAAGACCGCGATGGTCGACGAGACCAAGGCCATGGTCGCCGAATATGAGCAGCAATATCAGGACGGCCTGATCACCTGGCAGGAAAAATACAACAAGGTGATCGACGCCTGGTCGGGTTGCGGCGACAAGGTCGCGAACGCGATGATGGACGAGATCCGGGCACAGCCGAAGGACCCCGCCACCGGCCGCATGGCCCAGATCAACTCGATCTACATGATGGCACATTCCGGTGCCCGTGGTTCGCAGGCCCAGATGAAGCAGCTTGCCGGCATGCGCGGCCTTATGGCCAAGCCGTCGGGCGAGATCATCGAAACGCCGATCATCTCGAACTTCAAGGAAGGCCTGACCGTCCTTGAGTACTTCAACTCCACCCACGGCGCCCGCAAGGGTCTGGCCGACACCGCGCTCAAGACGGCAAACTCGGGCTACCTGACCCGCCGTCTGGTCGACGTGTCGCAGGATTGCACGATCGTCGAGGAAGACTGCGGCACCAACAAGGCGCTGGAGATGAAGGCCATCGTCCAGGGCGGTACGGTCATCGCATCGCTTGGCGAGCGTATCCTGGGCCGCACCACGGCCGAGGACATCATCGACACCAAGGACGGCTCCGTCGCCATCCCCGAAGGCACGCTGCTTGACGAAGCCCTGATCGCGCAGATCGAGGCGATCGGCACGCAGGCCGTGAAGATCCGCTCGCCGCTGATCTGCGAAAGCAAGATGGGCGTGTGCGGCAAATGCTACGGTCGTGACCTTGCACGCGGTACGCCCGTGAACATCGGTGAGGCCGTCGGCGTCATCGCGGCACAGTCGATCGGTGAGCCGGGCACGCAGCTGACGATGCGGACCTTCCACATCGGCGGCGCGGCGAACTTCAACGAGCAGTCGAACCTCGAAGCGGTTGCGGACGGCACGCTGGAGCTGCGCGACATGCCGACGATCACGGACAGCCGTGGCCGCCGCCTGTCGCTCGCCCGCAACGGCGAACTGGCGATCATCGATAATGAAGGTCGCGAGCGTGCGGTCCATCGCCTGCCCTATGGTGCGACGATCCTGTTCGAGAACAACGCGAAGGTGAAGCTGGGCGATCGTATCGCCGAGTGGGACCCGTTCACCATGCCGGTGATCACGGAAAAGCCGGGTATCGTGAAATATGTCGACCTGATCGACGGCAAGACCCTGGCCGAGCAGACCGACGAAGCCACCGGCATCGCCCAGCGCGTTGTCGTGGAGCATCGTGGTTCCGCCCGCACCAAGGAGGATCTGCGTCCTCGCCTCACCCTGCTGGACGACGGTTCGGGTGAAGCCGGCCGCTACATGCTGGCGATCGGCGCGACCCTCTCGGTCGAGGATGGTCAGCAGGTGGCCGCCGGTGACGTGCTGGCGCGTGTCAGCCGCGAAGCCGCCAAGACCCGCGACATCACGGGCGGTCTGCCGCGCGTGGCCGAGCTGTTCGAGGCCCGCAAGCCCAAGGACAACGCGATCATCGCCAAGGTCTCGGGCCGCGTCCAGTTCCTCAAGGACTATAAGGCGAAGCGCAAGATCGCCATCGTCCCCGAGGATGGCGGCGAGCCGGTCGAGTATCTGATCCCCAAGAGCAAGGTGATCGACGTTCAGGAAGGCGACTTCGTGAAGCGCGGCGACAACCTGATCGGCGGCTCGCCCGATCCGCACGATATTCTCGAAGTGCTCGGCATCGAGCCGCTCGCCGAATATCTGGTCGCGGAAATCCAGGAGGTCTATCGTCTCCAGGGCGTGAAGATCAACGACAAGCATATCGAGACGATCGTTCGCCAGATGCTGCAGAAGGTCGAGATCATCGAGTCCGGCGAGACCACCCTGCTGGTGGGCGAACAGGTCGACCGCGAGGAGATGAACGAGATCAACGCGAAGCTGGCGCCGGGCGAAAAATTCGCCGCGGGCAAGCCCGTGCTGCTCGGCATCACCAAGGCGTCGCTGCAGACCCGCTCGTTCATCTCGGCGGCGTCCTTCCAGGAAACGACCCGCGTCCTCACCGAGGCGGCCGTTCAGGGCAAGAAGGACACGCTGGTTGGCTTGAAGGAAAACGTCATCGTCGGCCGGCTCATCCCGGCGGGCACCGGCGCGGGCATGAACCGCCTGCGCGTGGCGGCCTCCAGCCGCGACGCGGCGCTCCGTGCGCAGCTCAAGAGCCTGCAGGCCCATCTCATCGCGCCGCAGACTGCGGCCGAGGAGCATGCCGCCGAACTGGCTCAGGGTCCCGAAGCAGCCATTGGCGACGATGCGCTGGGCAAGGTGCAGGGTGAAGATTTCACCACGCAGGACCTGGACTGATATCACCGCCGGCGCCTTCACGGCGCCGGCGATTGAAAGCGCGGATGCCCGACACCATCTCTGGTGCAGGCTCCCAGCCGACGATCCCCGAGGGGATACAAATAGGGCCTCGCCGGCATCGCTGGCGGGGCTTTTTTGTTGGGCCGTGCTTTGTTGGGTCAGGCTGGCGCGCGCGTGCCCGGCATGCAGAACGCAAAGGACAGCATCATGCGTTCGATCTGGCCCGTCGGGGCTGCGCTTGCCGAAGGGCCTTATTTTTCCCTTCGGAATATGTCTCATGCCCCTCGGTCGCCTGCGGCCCGACAGCTCCGGACGTGATCCGGACGCACCCAGGGTCAGCTCACCCCCATTTCTCACGCGATGCTCCAGGCGGCGGGCTCGGCCATGGCCTCATCGCTCGCCAAACAGCTCCCGCTGGGCCTTTTCCAGCTCATCGGCATAGCGCCGGCGCACGAATGTCTCCGACAGCAGGCCAAGCACGCGACCGTCGGCGCCCAGCACGGCCAGCTCATCCGTGCCGGTGCTGTCGAATGCCTGCATCACCGCCTGAATATCCATCAGCGGCGTCAGCATGGCGTCGCGATTGACGGCGATCGTGCCGATGGCCGCCGCCTCGTCGATCTCATGGCCATAGGCGGTCGCGGTCAGCGCGATCCCGGCATAATGCCCGTCGCCATCCACCAGCACCACCCTGCTGGTGGACCCCAGCGGAAAGCGGCGCCGGAATTCCGCAATGGAGATGTCGGCGGGCGTCGCGCGCGTTTCGCGCCGCATCATCCGCATCGCCGTCAACGTCTTGATCCAACCCACGTCGCGCGCGCTCTTGATCGTCTCGCCACGCAGATGAAGCCGCCATGTCGAGAAGGAATAGCCGAACAGTTCACGCACGATCGTAGACGATACCAGTGACGCGGCCACCACCGCCCCGGTCAGCGAAACGTCATGCGTCGCCTCCAGCACCAGCATCGCCATGGTCATCGGCCCGCCCACCACCGCCACCGCAAGCGCCGCCATGCCGACCAGCGCGGCATTGCGGGGGTCGATCACCGCCGTCCCCACGGCCCAGGCCAGGCTCCCGGCGAACAGATGGCCGATCAGCGTGCCCAGGAACAGCGAGGCGAAGAACAGCCCGCCGCGAAATCCGAACCCCAGCGACAGGATGGAGGCCGCGCATTTCGCCAGGAAGATGGTGGCGATGAACCCCAATGTCGCGCCCACGGCCAGATCGGCGTGGAGCGCGCCATGACCGGCCGAGAGAACCTGCGGCGAGACCATCGCAATCGGTATCAGCAGGGCGCCGCCGACGATGGGCCGCGCCCATTCGGGAAGCCCGGTGCGCCGCGTGCCACGCTCGACCAGCGCCACCGCGCGCATCAGCGCAATGCCGATCAGCGCGCAGATGGCGCCCAGCCCGGCATAGATCAGATAATGATGGGTTTCGGTGATGCCGCTGGTCGCAGCGTCGATGACATAGGGCTGCACGCCCAGGGTCTGCGCAACCAGCGTGCCGGCCAGGGCGGCGGCGGCAACCGGCGCGATCGCCGATGGCGTGTAGGCGCCGATGACGATCTCGAACGCATAGAAGGCGCCGGCCAGCGGCGCGCCAAAGGCCGCCGCGATCGCGGCCCCCGCCCCCGCGCCGACCAGGGTCCGCAGGTCCGACCTGCGCAGATTGAGCGCCGCCCCGGTGAGCGAGGCCATCGCGCCGCCCAACTGGGCATAGGCCGCTTCCAGGCCGACCGATGCACCAAAACCGTTGGAAATGATCGTCTGCCCGGAAATCACCAGGCTGTCGGAGATCGACATCCGGCCACCATGCAGCGCATTCGCTTCCACCGCATCCACCAGCCGCCGCTTGCGAACGCGCACGACATGGGAAAAGGCCGCAAGCACGATGCCGCCAATCGGCATCACCAGCAGGACAGGGCCGGACAATGCCGCCAGCCCGCTCAACCGCGCCGCTGGCGGCAACGCAAAGAACCAGTGCTGCAAGGTGCGGGCCAGCGCGCCCTGGCCGATGCTGAGCAATCCCGCCGCGCCGCCGATGCCGATGGCGAGCAGGATGAACACCGCCTCGCTGGCCCGCACACGACGACGCAGCCAGCCGATGCTGCGGGTGATCAGGGGCGGAAGCTCATTGGCCGACATCATTCGCCTTCCATGCGATGGCGCGAGTCCCCCCTTCAAGGGAGCGATCGCGTGATCGTGGGCATAGGCGAGAGGATGCGGCGCGACCAGCGCGTTGCTCGCGGACAAGGGCGCGCGCTTGCCCGTCCGCGTCAGGAGACGCCATCGTGCAGCGATAGCCCCCGCCCTCTTCAGCCATGTCGGCAAGGCGCAGGCGCATGGAAAGGGCCGGGTCCGGCATCCCTGCCAGCCCGGCCCTATATCCTGTTTCTGCCCTTTTCGGTCCCTTTCCGCCTATGCGCGCGCGCCATGCCCCGGCACGGATCGGCGCATCGCCATGCCTCAGGCGCTCACGGCCTGCGGCAGGGCCATGGCATAGCGCTTCACATCCTCGATCTTGCCGGTCGAAACGCGCGACCATTCGGTCCATTTGCCATAAGCGCCACGGATCATGATCTTCTGCGCGGCCATCGCCTTCTGCACGGCATTGGCGTCCGCCACCTTCACGAAGACGAAATTGGTCTGGGATGGCAACGCGGCCAGCCCCGCCTTCTTGACCGCATCGGTGATGATGCCGCGCGCCTCTACGATCTTCTGCTTGGAAAATTGCAGGAACGCCGTGTCGTTATAGGAAGCGATCGCCGCCGCCAGCCCTGCTTCGTTGAGGCCGCCATTCATCAGATAGCCCTTGATGACGGTCGCATGTTCGGGCGAGGTGATCGCATAGCCCAGCCGCAGCCCGGCCATGCCGTAGATCTTGGAGAAGGTGCGGAACACGATGAGGTTCGGGCATTCCTTCACCAGCCCGGCGACGGAGGTATAGTCGGGCCTGTCGGTCAGCTCGTTATAGGCCTCGTCCACGATCACGATCGTCTGCGGCGACAGCTTGCGCACGAAGGCGCGGAGTTTGTCGCCGTCCAGCACCATACCGGTCGGGTTGTTGGGGTTGCACAGGTGGATCATGCCGACATCGGGGCCATAGGATGCGGCCAGGGCATCCAGGTCGATGCTCATGTCGGCGGCCAGCGGCACGGATTTGAGCTTCGCGCCCTTGCGCACGCCGAAACGGACCGTCGTGTCCCAGAACAGTTCCGGCGCCAGCACCGCGCCCTTGTTCATATAGGCCATGATGGTGGCGTTCAGCACCTCGGTCGAGCCGCTGCCGACCACCACCTGATCCGCGCCGACGCCGAAGCGCTCGGCGATCATCGCCGTCAGCCGGTCCGCCCCGCCATTGGCATAGTAACAGCCGAGCGATGCGCTGTCCGCCATCGCCTTCACCGCGCTCGGCGCCGGCCCATAGGGGTTCTCGTTGCGCGAAAGCAGCGCCACGCCGGGCGCCGGCCCGAAGACCGATTTTTCCGCTTCGGCGGCAAAGGCACGGGCGCCGCCGACGGCCAGCGCGGTTCCAACGGTGGCCGCGCCCAGCAATGCGCGGCGGTTGATGGCGATGGTCATACCGTAAAACTCCCTTCCCTCATGGGATCGCAGAGCGAACCCGGATCAGATCACATCTTGATGGCGTTCTTGAACATCACAAAGGCGATAATGACGAGATAGACACCGAAAATCCGCTTGAGCAGGCCGGGCGGCAGGCTGTGCGCGGCGGCGACACCCAGCGGCGCCGTCAGGATCGACATGGACGCGATCGCCAGCGTCGCGGGGATGTTCACATAGCCGAGCGACCCCCAGGGCAGGCCGGGCGCGCCAAGGCCGATGATCGCAAAGCCGATGGCGCTGGGAATGGCGATGAGCGTCCCGATCCCGGAGGCGGTCGCAATCGCGCGGTGGATGGAGCGGCCGCACAGCGTCATCACCATGATGGCGATCGTGCCGCCGCCAATGCCCAACAGCGCGGAAAAGGTGCCGAGCCCGCCGGCAATGCCGACACGGACCATGCCGGAGGGCATGTCCTGGCTGATCACCTTGCCGCCGACCTTGGGCAGCAGGAAGTTGAGCGACATCAGGAACACGCCGATGGCGAAGATCATCGTCAACACCTTGCCATCGACATGGCCGGCCAGCATCACGCCGACACCGTCGCCAAGGATGATCCACGGCGCCCAGCTCTTCAATATCTCGAACTCCACCGCGCCGCGCTTGGCATGCGCCAGCAGCGACCGGATGGAGGTGACGATGATGGTCGCCGCCGATGTGCCGATGGCGACATGGGCGATGCCGTCATGCGTGCCGCCCAGCAAGGGCAGCACCACGAACAGGGCCGGCACGACCACGAAGCCGCCGCCGATCCCGAAGATGCCGGCCGCAAAGCCGGCGAACAGCCCCGCCGCGAGCATCGCCGTCAGAGGAATCCCAAGGGTGGAAAGATGCGCCCAATCCATCAGCGGGTCTCCCTGCTGGTGAACGGCCGGCTGGCGAACGGGCTATCGGCGGCGGCCGCGAGGGGCGTAACGCCGCATGTCATCATCATCGACATTAATGGGGAACCTGCAACTGGAGTTGTTTTTCCATGGTGATCAGCGGCACGCCGCTATCTTCAAAACGAACGAGGTCGATAAATCCGCAAGCCCGGTATAAAGGCGCGCCCGAAAGTGTCGAAGAAAGTTGCAGCCGCGTAAAGCCCTCCGCGGCCGCAGCCGCCTCGCACAGCGACAGGATGCGCCGCCCGATGCCCTGCCGGGCATGATCGGGATGGGTATACATGGCACGCACCCGCGCGGGCTCGCGCGCCGGATCGAGCAGCCGGTCGTCGCGGCCGGGGGTCGTGTCATGGCCATAGGGCGTCTCCCGCCGGCTCCACCCGCCACAGCCTGCCGGCACGCCGTCCCGTTTTACGATGAAATAGGTGCCGTCGGCGATCAACTGCTTGTCCAGCCCCATGAAGGCGCGGCTCGCCGCAATCTGCCCGGCGGTAAGGAAGGATTGTTGAAGCTGACCGATCGCCAGGTTCACGACAGTCTCCAGCGCCGGAATATCGTCAACCGTCGCCAGACGGTGAGAAAGCCCCACCATATTTTGTCTTTCCGGTTTCCATTGGACAGCAAAAGGCCGGGGCGACGCAATCGCCCCGGCCTCCCGCCATTATCCTCAGAACTTCAAGGCGATACGGCCATAATAATAGCCGCCGTTGATCCCGTAGGGCGAGATCGACGGATACAGGTTGGAAGAATAGCTCCGCGAACCGGAGATCAGCTGCGGTTCGCGAATATCCTCATAGGAGGTTTCCGTCGGATATTTGTTGAACAGGTTGTTCGCACCGATCGACAGCTTCAGCGGCGGGGCGATCTGATAGCCCAGTTCAAGGTCCGTGATGAACGCGCTCTTCACATAGCTCCTGACGTCGGCGCCCTTCAGCGGGCTGTTGCCCGGCGTCGAGCCCAGCGAGTAAACCGACGAGTAGAAGCTCTCGCGCAGGTTCATGCTGAACTTGCCCCAGCTCCAATAGGCACCGCCCGTCACGCGGACCTTGGGGGTGCTATGCTCAAGCTGGACGACGCTGTACTTGTCGATCAGGGCGGACTTGGAGGCATCCGTGGGGTGAACGAACAGCGCCGAAGGCAGGGCGTTGATCCCCTGGACCTTGTTGGCATTGTAGTTCGCCGCCAGCGTCCAGTCGACCGTGCCGAGATTGCCGAAATCGCTGGAATAGGACGCCATGAAGTCGATGCCGCGCGTCCGCATCTTCACGCCGTTGACGAAGGTCTGCACCGCGACCGTGCCGTCGATATTCCGCGTGCCCTGAAGGTTGGTGAGCACATAGGACGGGATTTCACCGCCAAGCGCGCCCGCCGTCGCCGCCAGCACGGCGTTCTGGTTGTAGAGCAGATAGTCGTTGGCATTGTAGGTGACGCAGCGGCTGGCATCGAACGCGCCGGATTCCTTGTAACCCGCCGGGCAATATTGTCCGCGGAAACCATAGAAGGAGCTGGAGATGACGATCCGGTCGCGAATCTGGATCTGATAGGCATCCAGGGTGATCGTCAGCTTCGGCGCCGGATTGGCCACGAAACCGAAGCTGAAGTTGGTCGATTTCTCGGGCTTCAGGCCGCCAAAGCCCAGCTGTGCCGCAGCAGGATCGTTTGACGGCAACACGCCGGAGATGCTGCTCGGGCCGACGTTGATGCCCGAATAGAAGCCTTCACCCAAGGTCGGCGCACGGAACCCCGTGGACACCGTGCCGCGAACCGCAAAAGCCGTCGAGAAATCATAGCGGCTGGTCAGCTTGAACACCGTGGTGTCGCCGAAATCGCTATAATGTTCATGACGGACCGCACCGTCGATCAGCCAGTTGTCCGTCGGCTTCACGCTGATATCGAGATATTGCGAGAAGTTGGTGCGCTTGTGGAAACCCGCGTCGTTCGGGCTGTAGCCGAAGAAGGATTGCGCGCCGCCGCCATAATAGGACGCCGGATCGCCCGCAACGATCTCATAGGTCTCGCGGCGATATTCTAGGCCGGCCGCGACGTTCAGGTCCCCGGCCAAACCGACGTCGAACGCATGGGTCAGGTCGAGGGTGTTGCTCCACTGGCTGGCGATGAAATCGCCATTGTGGAAGAAGGTGGGGGTGAAGCCGGTGTCGCGATAGAGCTGGGCGTTGCCTGAATTCTCGACATAGACGCCAACCTCGTCACGGCCATAGGTGGAGGCCAGGTCGAACGTCGTCTCGCCGATCAGCCCCTTGAAACCGCCGGTAATGGAATAATCCGTCTCATCGACGCGTTCCAGCGGCTGGAACCCGTTGGGATAGAGGGGCACGCCGGTGCTGCTGACGATCACGTCGGGCGTGCGGACATTCTCATTCGCGCGCGCC
The DNA here is from genome assembly GCF_037154135.1 of Sphingobium aquiterrae. Taxonomy (NCBI): domain Bacteria; kingdom Pseudomonadati; phylum Pseudomonadota; class Alphaproteobacteria; order Sphingomonadales; family Sphingobiaceae; genus Sphingobium; species Sphingobium aquiterrae. The sequence continues at coordinate 126,336 of NZ_JBANFL010000014.1, read as the reverse complement.
AGCTTGTGGCCATAGCTGCCGAAGCTGTAGACTTCGAAATTGCCGAATTCATAGCCGGCATTGTAGCTGACGACCGTCTGGTTGATCTGCGGATCGCCCTCGATACGGTTGGTATATGGATAATAGGGCAGGTTGGCGATGCCGGGATATTTCGCCAGATAGGCCTTTGCGGTCGCGTTATCGCCATAGACCTGCGGGTTGACGTCGCCACGGAAGCTGAAGCCCTTGCGCTTCTTTTCCGCGGTGATGTTCAGATAGGCGCCCTCGAACGGCGCGAGGCCGATATTGCCCGCAACGCTGTATGTCTTGCCGCCCTGATCGAAATATTGACCGCCGGTCACATTGACCGAGCCGCCATGATCGGCCTTCTTCTGGATGAAGTTGATGACGCCGGCAATGGCATCCGTGCCATATTGCGCCGCTGCGCCGTCCTGCAGCACTTCGACATGGTCGATCGAATCCGACAGGACAAAGCTGATGTCCGGCGCGGCGCTGCCGCCATAGGGACCGCCCGCAACGCCCACATTCGCCGTGCCGTGGCGACGCTTGCCATTGACCAGGATCAGCGTGTGGTTGGGGCTGAGGCCGCGCAGCTTCATCTGCAGGTTATGCGCCTGAAGGTCGCTACCGAACGCCTGCGCCTGCACGGACGGAAGGTTCTGCGCAAGGCTCTGAACCAGATCGGGCTGCCCCGTGCGCTTCAGCACGTCGTTGCCCAGAACCTGGATCGGCGCCGGGCTGTCGGACGCCTTGAAGCCCGTGGTGCGCGTGCCGGTGACGATGATGGTATCTTCGCCCTCGGTAGGCGCCTGCGGCGCGCTGTCCTGCGCCTGTGCCAGGCCCGGCACGCAAAGCGCCATCGCCAGCGCGCCAAGAGAAATCGTACCCAAATGTTTCATTATGTTCCCCTTTGCTTTCTCCCTGCCTCTCCCGTGCCTCGCCCTGATCTTTTTATGATTTCTTGTTCTGTTGGTGGAGCCGTGCCCCCGACACCTGCCCTTCATTTCCCGTCCGTTGCCGTTTCGTGAAATCTGGACATCCGAAACAAACGATCCTCGCCGCCAAACCCGCCACCCATGACGACGAGCGTGGCGACCGGCATGGAATTGGACGGCCGGGGAAGGGTGCGCCGCGCCCGAAGGCACGCCGCGCGGGCCGAACCCGGCCTGTCGATCATGGGCCGCAAAAATTTCCGGCATGGCGCAGGTGCGAAAGCGCGGCCGCCGCATGCGCGAAACATGCGCGGAAAGCCCTGCCCCTCCGCCCTTGAGGTCAGCCTTGCAGCGATCCGTAAAGGGCTGAAACCAGCAGACAGAGGTCGCGGCGTTCCATGGAATGGGCGATATACCCTCCCCAACCGCGCATCTCTGCGGCTTCATGCCCGTAAATCCTGCCTATTCTTCGCAGAATTTCTACTAGATATCTTGCAGGATATTTCGGCAACAGGATCAATCAGCCATAACACCTGGCATATCAGGTCCAGAAACAGATGTTCATGGTCATGAATAGTTCAGCAGTCGGCATGACATGGCAAAAAGCCGATATGGAACGCGCCGTCACGCAAAAGGCATTTTGGGCGGGCGCGAGCGCGACATCCCCCATGCTGCCGCGCAACAGCCCGTTCCGCCAGGGCGGCAGGGCGACCGATCCCGGCTTGAAAGCATCGGGATAGCGGCTCATATATTCGATCCCGTGCCCAAATGGCCGCGGGTTTTGAAGATTGAGGACCGGCGCAATGCCGGCTTCGCCAGGAGGATGCCAATGCCTATCTCTCGCCGCTCGTCCCGAGCCGCAGCGCTGCTCGCCGTCCTGACGCTGGGCGTCACCACCCCTGCCCTGGCCCAGGACGACTTCGTCGTCACGCACGATCCCAAGGCCGGCACCACGACGCGATCCATGGAAATCGACATTTCCGATCTGCGCCTGTCCACCGCCAAGGGGCGCGCGACGCTGCAGCACCGGATCAATCTTGCCGCCCGGAGCGTGTGCGATCACCAGGACTCGCTCGGCATGCGGGAGTTCAGGGACTATCGGCACTGCTACAACAGGGCGACGGACAATGCGCTGGGCCAGGTCCACCCTGTCCAGACGGCCTCTCGCTGATCCGATATCCCGCCGGGGCCAGCCATCGCGCGGCCCCGGCGGGATGCCGCCCCTCAGATACCGTCCGTCACCACTGGCCAGCCAACGGATTCCAGGGCTGAACTGAGGTCCGCGATACAGCCGTCCACAAGCGTGGCATCGGTGGCGCGCACGACGAAATTGGCGCCCACGCGCCCTTCCCTGAAAAAGGGATAGCTGCCGATCTGGCACCCTTCATGGCTGCGCTCGATCGTGCCCAGGAGGTCGGCGACCTCGCTTTCGGGCACCCAGCAGCCGATCTGCCGCGAGATCAGGGGCAACCCGCCTTCCAGCGTTCCCGTCAGGCTTTCCAGCATGCCCGCCGTGATATGCGGCACGCCGGCCATGATGAAGATATTGCCATGGCGGATGCCGGGCGCGCCCGACATGCGGTTTTCGATCAGGTCGGCGCCATCGGGCACCCGCGCCATGCGCAACCGCGCCTCGGTGAGCCCGCCCCGCATCGCATAATAATGCTCCAGCACCGCCCGCGCCCTGGGATGGACGATCACGTTCACGCCAAGCGCGGCGGCGATGGCATCCACCGTGATGTCGTCATGGGTCGGCCCGATGCCGCCGGTGGTGAACAGATAGTCGTGCCGCGCGCGCAGGATGTTCACCGCTTCCACGATAGCGTCCTGATCGTCGGCCACCACGCGCACCTCCTTCAGGCGGATGCCCTGCACGTTCAGCCAGGAGGCGATCTGCGCGACATTCCTGTCCTGCGTCCGGCCGGACAGGATCTCGTCGCCGATCACGACCAGCGCGGCGGTCCACACACGGTCGCTCATGCCGCCCGATCCGCCAGCGCGACCAGCGCCACCAGCCGCTTCACCCGGTCCGGCGGCAGGATATCCGATGGGCGATAGGTCGTCTCGAACGCGGGAATGCCTTCCGGCAAGCGTACCCATGGCATGCGGTCCGCCACGAAGATCGCGGCATCGGGCCGAAGCGCCGACGGATCGTCCAGCGTCCCGACGCGAAGGCCCGCGCCAAAGCGGCCCATGCGCGGATAATGGCTCCAGACCGCCGTGCCGCAGGTCGCGCAGCGCATGATCGTCTGCCGCTTGCCGCTGCCCGTCGGCACATCATGCTCGGTCAACCGGCCCGAGAGGAGCAGGACATGCTCGGTTTCCACAAAGGCGTTGACCGCGGAATCCCCGCCGCTTTGCCGCTGGCACAAGGTGCAATGACAATTGTTCACCAGGATCGGCGCCGCATCGACACGATAGCGCACCTCCCCACATGCACATCCGCCTTCCAAAGCCATATGCCGTCCCTCCATGCGCATTCCCGCAGCCGGTGTTGCCGCCTGAAGCCCCGGAGCGATCCCCGGAGCGATCAAGGGTCTCGCCATGCCGGGTTGCAGCGACTATATCAACAGCATGACGACCTATATCACCACCACCAGCGAAAATGTGCTGGCCCGCAGCCAGGCGATCAAATTGCACGACGAGGCCGGCTTTGCCGGCATGCGCAAGGCCGGGCGCCTTGCCGCCGAGATCCTGGACGCACTGGTGCCCCATGTGGTGCCGGGCGTCACCACCGGCGAGCTGGACGACATCGTGCGCCGCATGTCGATCGACGGCGGCGGCGTGCCCGCGACGCTGGGCTATCGCGGCTATACGCACAGCTGCTGCATCTCGCTCAACCAGGTGATCTGCCACGGCATTCCCGGCGACCGCGAGTTGAAGGACGGCGACATCCTCAACATCGACGTGACGCCGATGGTCGATGGCTGGCATGGCGACAGCAGCCGCATGTACATCGTCGGCGAACCGCCGATCAAGGCAAAGCGCCTGGTCGAAGTCACCTATGAATGCCTGATGCTGGGCATCGAGCAGGCAAAGCCCGGCAACACGATGGGCGACATCGGCCATGCCATCCAGAAGCATGCCGAAAAGCACCGCTACGGCGTGGTGCGCGACTTTTGCGGCCATGGCCTTGGCCGTGTGTTCCACGACAGCCCGGAAGTGGTGCATGTCGGCCGCCCCGGCACCGGCCCGGAGCTGCGGCCCGGCATGTTCTTCACGATCGAGCCGATGATCAACATCGGCAAGCCCGGGGTGAAGATGCTGGAAGACGGGTGGACGGCCGTGACCCGCGACCGCTCGCTCTCCGCCCAGTTCGAACATTCGATCGGCATCACCGAAACCGGCTGCGAGATCTTCACCAAGAGCCCGCAGGGGCTGGACGCGCCGCCCTATCTTGGCTGACGGAGGCGCTCCCCCAGGAGGCGATCCCGATAGTCTGGAGCCAGCATTGGCCTCATAAAGATCGTCATGACTCCCATCATGCCAAGGGTGTCAACAACGGCCGCTTCATCCCCGGATGGAGCGGCCGTTTTGCGTCACCGCGTGCCGGTCCGGATATCCTGCCCAAAAAATAGGCGCAGCACATCGAAATTGCCTCAAATCCGTGCATTCTGGACAAATATTGCTGCATCGCCGAAGGTCTTGTGCCGAGTCGGCAACTGGCACGGTTATTGTTTGTTCACGAAGCGGGATCGCGTCTCGCTGGAGCTTTGAAGGAAGGGCGCAGTGCGCTAGGCTGTCATGCGCAACACGTCGCCACGGGGGTTGGAAGCCTGATGAAGAAGATCGAAGCCATCATCAAACCATTCAAGTTGGATGAGGTGAAAGAGGCGCTGCACGATGTCGGCGTAAGCGGCATCACTGTGACGGAGGCCAAGGGATTCGGCCGGCAGAAAGGACATACGGAGCTGTATCGTGGCGCCGAATATGTCGTGGACTTCCTGCCGAAGGTGAAGCTGGAGATCGTCGTGGAGGACGGTCTGGCAGAGCGCGTGGTGGAGGCGATTGCCGCCGCCGCGCAGACCGGCCGGATCGGCGACGGAAAGATCTTCGTCTACCCGGTCGAGACGGCGTTGCGCATTCGCACCGGCGAGCGCGACGACGACGCGATCTGAGCAGCGGGGGAAGCGCTGCTCTCAACATGCGTTTTTCATGCCGGCTCCGGCCGGCGGAATAATATGGACCACCTACGCCCGCGGGGGCAAAGAACAAGGAAGGTAAGCGACCATGGCGAACACGCCCAAAGACATTCTCAAGATGATCGAGGAAAAGGAGATCGAGTGGGTCGATGTCCGTTTCACCGATCCCAAGGGCAAGTGGCAGCACCTCACCATGTGCGCGGGCGTCATCGGCGAGGATGAGCTGACCCAGGGCCTGATGTTCGACGGTTCGTCGATCGAGGGCTGGAAGGCCATCAACGAGTCGGACATGATCCTCAAGCCCGATCTGGACGCCGTCTATATCGATCCGTTCAGTGCGACGCCGATGATGATCCTGTTCTGCGACATCGTGGAGCCCGACACCGGCGAGCTTTATACCCGCGACCCACGCTCGACCGCCAAGCGCGCCGAGGCGTTCGTCAAGTCGGCCGGTTTCGGCGACACCATCTATGTCGGCCCTGAAGCCGAATTCTTCATGTTCGACGACGTCCGCTTCGACAACGGCTATGCCGGCTCCTTCTTCAAGATCGACGATATCGAGCTGCCGACCAACACCGGCAAGGAATATGAAGGCGGCAACCTTGCCCATCGTCCCCGCGCCAAGGGCGGCTATTTCCCCGTCGCGCCGGTCGATCCCTGCACCGACATCCGCGCGGAGATGGTTTCGACCATGCTCGAAATGGGCCTGCCCTGCGACAAGCATCACCATGAGGTCGCCGCCGCGCAGCATGAGCTGGGCCTGACCTTCGGCACGCTGGTGCAGACCGCCGACCGCATGCAGATCTACAAATATGTCGTGCAGATGGTGGCGCAGGCTTATGGCAAGACCGCGACCTTCATGCCCAAGCCGATCGCGCAGGACAATGGCTCCGGCATGCACACCCACATGTCGATCTGGGACGGCGGCAAGCCGCTCTTCGCCGGTGACGGCTATGCCGGCCTGTCCGACATGTGCCTGTATTTCATCGGCGGCGTCATCAAGCACGCCAAGGCGCTCAACGCCTTCACCAACCCGACCACCAACAGCTACAAGCGCCTGGTGCCGGGCTTCGAAGCCCCCGTACTGCTGGCCTATTCGGCCCGCAACCGCTCGGCTTCGTGCCGCATCCCCTATGGTGCCGGCACCAAGGCGAAGCGCGTCGAGTTCCGCTTCCCCGACGCGATGGCCAACCCCTATCTGTGCTATGCAGCCCTGCTGATGGCCGGCCTGGACGGCATCGAGAACAAGATCCATCCGGGCGGCGCCATGGACAAGAACCTGTACGACCTGCCGCCGGAAGAACTGGCCCAGGTGCCCACCGTCTGCGGTTCGCTGCGTGAAGCGCTCAACAGCCTGGAAGCAGACTATGAGTTCCTGCTGAAGGGCGACGTCTTCACCAAGGACCAGATCGACGCCTATATCGAGCTGAAGTGGCCCGAAGTGTATCGCTGGGAAATGGCCCCCTCGCCGGTCGAATTCGACATGTACTACAGCGCCTGATCCCTTTCTCAGGCCATGAAGGAGGCCCGGTTGCTCACGCAGCCGGGCCTTTTTCTATATGCTCTTGGCGCAAGGCGAAGCGCGGCAGGGCGATGCCGGACCATCGGCGAACAGCCCTCACCCCGTAAAAAATCCGCCGGGGCAGCACGCCCGTCATGGAGATGGGCGAGACAATCGTGGGAAGAATGCGCGAAGGGAAATTGAATATTCATCCTTGGCCGATAGCAGCAAGCTCTTGTCTGACTGTGGCGAAGGGCTCCCATGAACAGGTTTTTCCTTTCCTTCTGCATCCTTGCCCTGTTGCCTTCCGCGGCAGAGGCGGGGCGCCAAAAGACCAGCATAAGGATCAGCAGGAGCCTGCCCGAAATGGAGGCAACGGCGATCTGGATGGCGCCGCGCGTGGAGGCATCGCCATCCCTGGCAACGGTCGGGGCCGCCGCGGGAGCCGTGCTGTATAGCGAAACTGCGACTTTCAAACAGTTGGCCGGCACCATCGACGCGCCGCTGTCCATAGATGGCCCGCGCCCGGCCATCGTGCCCGCCGGAACGATGTTTTCCGCCTGGCTGGTTAACGACCAGCGTCAGGCCTGCACCTCAATGGCACAAGACCCCGCACGGCCCGGCAAGCCGGCCTATCAACTCTGCCTGTCCTCGCGCGGCGGGCAACAGATGGACGCCGCGATCCTCCGTAAACTGGGTGAGAAAATCGACGGCGCGACCACTTCGATGCTCAAGGGGCCTCTGATCCTCAAGGGCGAGAAGGGTGTTTCAACGGCAAGTGGGACGGCATGGCCCGGGGCCAATATCTTCACTTACCGGCAGAGCGGTGGCGTTGGCATCATCACCGAATATAGCGAACTGCTCCTGTCTCCGGAAATCACCTATGAGCGGCGCCTCGTCGTTCGGAAACTCACCGCTTCAGCCATGACGTTGCGATGCGATGCAGGCAGCAGCGACGACCTTTCCAAACCGGTTTCGGCGCAGTCTCCATCCCATTATAAAAGGGAAGAGACGGACGTCGCCTTGACGTCCGGCCCTGTGTCCGTGCGACTATGTGGCGGTCAGTTCGACATTGCCCGCAACGGCACCATGTTTTCCGTGACCACGCGCGCGCCTTTCGCCAGCTGGTGGACGTTCGACGCCGGTCGCGGGCAATTCCTGATCGATGGCGAAGCCTTTGCCTATGGTGCCCAAACGCACTGATAGTGGACGCCCCGCAGACCCTGGCGATGGGTGAGCCACTGGCCACCACCGATCACGCGACTAGCAGCCGAATGGGGAACAAGGGTGGAAAGCGGACCTCGCTGAAGCTAAGCTTCGCATCTGCCTGGAGTGCCAGGGTCACATAAGGTTCGCTACGGTCGATCCTCAGTCACAAAAGGAAAGGGCCGGCGCATGATTACTGTATGGGGCGGACAGACCTCGCGATCGATCCGGGTCGCCTGGGTGCTGGACGAGATGGGCCTTCCCTACCGCGTGCGGCAGGTGGACATGCTGGCCGCCGAGCAGGACCCCGAGTTCCTGGCGGTCAACCCTGCCGACTACATCCCGGCGATCCAGGACGGCGACGTCGTCATGGTCGAGTCGATCGCGATCATGGAGTACCTGATGGCTCGCTACGGGCCGACGCCGCTGGCGCCCGCGCCGCACAATCCGAACTTCGCCGCCTACCAGCAGTTTCTGCACCTCGGCGAAGCCGGCCTCGCGACCCTGATGATGCCTGTCGTCGTCAGCCGCTTCATCGCACCCGAGGCCGAGCGGGAGAACTGGGGTGCGACCTGGTGTCTGCAGTCGTTCCAGAAGCGGCTGAAGCTGGTCAGTCAACGGCTTGCCAGCTCGCCCTACCTCGCGGGCGAGGCTTTCACTGCCGCCGACATCTCGGTGACCTACGCCCTGAACCTGGGCCAACGGAACTGCGGCATCACCCTTGACGACGCCGAACAAGCCTACCTCGCCCGCACCACGGGCCGCGACGCCTACAAGCGCGCCATGGCGCGTTCGCACGAAGGGGTGAACACCTAAACCCCCGTCTACCCCGCGAATTGAGGCGCGAGAAGAGAGCACTTAACGTCCAGAATGGGTCGAAACCGACCGTTTCCTTGTCGGCTGTTTGTCGGCCAAGCCATCCAGGAGTGGAACCCCCTCCCGCACCACCTCGACAAACAAAACGCCCCCTACTCCGCCCGCACCGCCGGGATTGCGAGATAGGCGATCTGCTTGGCTTCCCGCCTTGCCTTGGCGATGGCGTCCAGGATGATGCCGGTGAAGATCGAGAGGAAACCCAGCATGATGATGCCGACGCTGAGCACGGCGGTCGGCAGGCGCGGGACGAGGCCGGTCTTGAGATAGGTGATGACGACCGGCGTGCCCAGGCCCATGCCGAGCAGGCATCCGAGCAGGCCGATGAGGCCGAAGAACTGGAGCGGCCGCTCGTCCTTGATGAGGCGCGAGATGAGGCCGATGATCCGCGCGCCGTCGCGATAGGTGTTGAGCTTGCTCACCGATCCCACGGGCCGCTCATGATAGGGCGCGAAAATCTCGCCCATGGGCAGGCGCATTTCCAGGGCGTGGACGGTCAGTTCCGTCTCCGTCTCGAACCCGCTCGACATCGCCGGGAAGGTCTTCACGAAGCGGCGGGAAAAGCCCTTGTAGCCCGACAGCATGTCCGCCGTCTCGCGCCCGAAGAAGAAGCGCACCATGCCGGTCAGCGCATGATTGCCGAACTGATGCCCCAGCCTGTAAGCGTCCGCCGACGTATGCTCGCGCGCGACATTCACGAAGTCATAGCCCTGCCGCGTCACCATATCGGCAAGCTCGGTCGCCTTGCCCGCGTCATAGGTCGCGTCGCCATCGACCATGATGTAGCAATCGGCCTCGATCTCGCCGAACATGCGGCGCACGACATTGCCCTTGCCCTGCCGGCGCTCGACGCGAACGATGGCGCCGGCTGCCCGCGCGATGTCCGCGGTGCCGTCGGTCGAATTGTTGTCGTAGACATAGACCTTCGCCTGCGGCAGCGCGGCGCGGAAATCGGCCACGACCTGCGCGATCGTCACCGCTTCATTATAGCAGGGCACGAGAACCGCGATGCCGGGAGCCGGGGCGCCGGGCTGCGTTCCCACGCCGATCTGGCGAAGCGCGCCCTCCACGTCGCCGCGCGCGGCGACGGCCTCAAACTCAGCACCCATGACGCACTCCCACCCGATCATGCTCGGGCCGCTTATGACGCGGAAAGATTAACCCCTTACTCCCAAGCGGCGGCCAGGAATAGCAGGGCGATTTAAGAGTGCTGCCGTTCGCTCAGTTTGCGTTCCCATGCAAGAGCGTGCGTGACGATCCGGTCGAGGTCCGCATGGGCGGGTTGCCAGGGCAGGCGCGCCAATATCGCCGAATTGTCGGAAATCAGCGCATCGGGATCGCCTGCGCGCCGCCCCTCGATCTTCCGCTCGATCTTCATGTTGGTCACGCGATCCACGGCGTCGAGCACCTCCATCACGGAGAAACCCCGGCCATAGCCGCAGTTCATCGTCATCGTCGTGCCGGGCGCGGCGATCAGCGCCTCCAGCGCCAGCACATGCGCGGCGGCAAGGTCAGACACATGGATATAGTCGCGCACGCCGGTGCCGTCGGGCGTGTCATAATCGGTGCCGAACACCGACACATGGCTGCGCTTGCCCAGCGCCGCTTCCACCGCGACCTTGATGAGGTGCGTGGCCCCCGCCGTCGACTGGCCGCTGCGCCCACGGGGATCGGCGCCCGCGACGTTGAAATAACGCAGTACGCAATAGCCCAGCAGATGCGCCCTGGCGACGTCGGCCAGCATGATCTCCGTCATCAGCTTCGACATGCCATAGGGGTTGATCGGCAGCTTCGGGCTGTCCTCCCGCACCGGGCTTTCCTTGGGAATGCCATAGGTCGCGGCGGTCGAGGAGAAGATGAAATGGGGCACGCCGCACCGCACCGCGCTTTCGATGAGAGACCGGCTCTTCGCGCTGTTGTTGTGATAATATTTGAGCGGGTTCTCGACCGATTCCGGCACCACGATGGACCCGGCGAAATGCATGATCGCGCCGACATCATGGTCCCTGAGCAAAGCTTCGACCAAGGGCTGGTCGGCAATATCGCCTTCCACCAGCGGTACATCGTCCGGCACGGCCCAGGAAAAGCCGGTGGTGAGATTGTCGATGACCACCACGGGATAGCCCGCGTCGCGCAACGCCAGCACCGCATGGCTGCCGATATAGCCGGCCCCGCCCGTGACCAGAACCCTGGGCTTGTCGCTCACTCTCTTTCCCCCAAACGCTATCTGCAACCGATGATTCCCGGCCCGGCTCAGGCCGCCGCGTAATAGCCCCGATACCAGTCGGCAAAGCGCCCGAGACCTTCGGCCAGCATCACCTTGGGCCGATATCCCGTCAGTGCGTGCAGTGCCGACACATCGGCATAGGTCGCCGTGACATCGCCCGGCTGCATCGGCCGCATGATCTTCTGCGCCTCACGGCCCAGCGCCTGCTCCAGCGTCCGCACCATCTCCATCAGGCCGACGGGATGGCTGTCGCCGATATTGAGTACGCGATGGTTCCCCTGAACCGGGACATTGTCCAGCGCGCCGACGATGCCGTCGACAATGTCGTCGATATAGGTGAAGTCGCGCGCCATCCGCCCTTCCCCGTATATTTCAATGGGTTCCCCGGCAAGAATCTTCTGCGTGAAAGAGAAATAGGCCATGTCCGGCCGGCCCCAGGGGCCATAGACGGTGAAAAAACGCAGGCCCGTCTGCGGAAAGCCATAAAGATTGGCATAGGCCTGGCTCATCAGTTCGCATGAGCGCTTGGTCGCGGCATAGAGCGAGGCCGGATCGACAGCCGCCTCATCCTCGCGATAGCCGACGCCGCCAATGGGCCGGTCGCCATAGACCGAGCTGGACGAAGCATAAACCAGATGCTGGAACCCCGGCGCATGGCGGCACGCCTCCAATATGGCGAGATGCCCCTGGAGGTTGGACTTCTGATAGGCAAAGGGGTTCTGCAGGCTGTAGCGCACCCCCGCCTGCGCGGCGAGATGGACGACGCGGGTGATGCCGTGATCGCGGATCAACCCGGCAACCCCGTCCGCGTCGGACACATCCATGCGGTGGAAGGAGAAACCGGGCCGGTCGGCGAATGTCGCCAGCCGCGCTTCCTTCAGCGCCGGGTCGTAATAATCGTTGACATTGTCGAGCCCGACCACCGCCTCCCCCCTGTCGAGCAGGCGATGGGCGGTGGCATGGCCGATGAACCCTGCCGCGCCGGTGACGAGGACGGGCGCCGGCACGCTCACCGCCCCACGGCGTGATATGTGAAGCCGGCGTTTTCGATCATGTCTCGGGGATAGATGTTGCGCAGGTCGACGATGATGGGTTCGCTGAGCAGGCTTTTGACGCGGGGCAGGTCGAGGGCGCGGAAGGCATCCCATTCGGTGACGATGACGAGCGCGTCGGCACCCTCCATCGTGTCATAGGCACCGGCGCAATAGGTGACATTGTCGAGCAACGGCTTGGCCTGCTCCATGCCCTCGGGGTCATAGGCGCGCACGGTGGCGCCGCCGTCCTGCAGGGTCTGGATGACGGCGATGGCCGGGCTGTCGCGCATGTCGTCGGTATTGGGCTTGAAGGTGAGGCCCAGCACCGCGACGGTTTTGCCGCGCACCTCGCCGCCCATGGCCGCGATGACCTTGCGGCCCATGGCACGCTTGCGATTGTCGTTCACCGCCACCACCGTCTCGACGATGCGCTGCGGCGCTTCATAGTCGCGGCTGGTCTTGAGCAGCGCCAGCGTGTCCTTGGGGAAGCAGGAGCCGCCATAGCCGGGGCCGGCATGGAGGAATTTGGCGCCGATGCGGTTGTCGAGGCCGATGCCACGCGCGACATCCTGCACATTGGCGCCGACCTTCTCGCACAGGTCGGCGATCTCGTTGATGAAGGTGATCTTGGTCGCGAGGAAGGCGTTGCCGGCATATTTGGTGAGTTCCGCGCCCCGGCGGCTCATCTCGATCAGCGGCGACTTGTTGATGTGGAGCGGGCGATAGACCTGGCGCATCACGGCAAGCGCGCGCGGATCGTCGCTGCCGATGACGATGCGGTCTGGCCGCTTGAAATCGTCGATCGCGGCGCCCTCGCGCAGGAATTCGGGGTTGGAGACGACGGCGAAGTCGGCGTCCGGATTGGTCTCGCGGATGATGCGCTCGACCTCGTCGCCGGTGCCCACGGGCACGGTCGACTTGTTGACGATGACGGTGAAGCCGGTGATCGACCGGGCGATCTCTTCCGCTGCGGCATAGACATAGCTGAGGTCGGCATGGCCATCGCCCCGGCGCGAGGGCGTGCCCACCGCGATGAACACCACATCGGCATTCTTCACGCCTTCGGCCAGGTCGGTGGTGAAGCTCAACCGCCCGCCCGCGACATTGGTCTTCACCAGATGATCGAGGCCCGGCTCGTAGATCGGCATCTTGCCATCCAGCAGCGAGGCGATCTTGCGCTCGTCCTTGTCGACGCAGATCACATCATGGCCGAAATCGGCAAAGCACGCCCCCGAAACCAGGCCGACATAGCCCGAGCCAATCATCGTGATGTTCATAAACGCGTAACTCCAGCGGGCATCGACCGAAATGCTGCGGCGCAAAATAGCGGCAGCCGAACGAAAGGCAAGGCGAGGTTAACGCAAATCACCGCAGCGAAAGCCACGGCGATTGCGTATTACATCACTATTGCAACAATTTAACGGACGACCTGCCGTTGCCCGACGGCATCGGCACTGCGATGGCCGACAGGACATTCGCGACAGTTGGAGTCCATGCCGGGGCGCACCCCGGAGCCATGCCACGCGTTGCGCCCCGCCACCGATATGCCGCGCCGATCAGGCCGGTGCGTCTTCCTTGCGCAGCAGCCGGTCCACCACTTGCCGCGTGGACAGGCGCCAGTCCGGCAAGGTCACGCCATAAAGGCGGGTGAGCTTTGCCCCGCTCAGGCGGGAATTGGCCGGACGCTTGGCCGGTGTCGGGAAATCCGCCGTGGTGATCCGGTTGACGCTCACCTGCTTGCCCTCGGCCTCGGCAAGGCCGGCAAAGATCGTCTCGGCAAAATCGGCCCATGTCCCCTCGCCCGAACCCGTCAGGTGGAACACGCCGCGCAGCGCCGGATCGACGTCATTCACCATCCGCCACGCGACGGCGATCACCGCGTCGGCGATATCCAGGGCGCTGGTCGGCGTGCCCTGCTGATCGGCGACGACGCCCACCGCGTCGCGCGTTTCCGCAAGGCGCAGCATGGTCTTGACGAAATTCGCGCCGAAGGGCGAATAGACCCAGCAAGTGCGCAGGATCGCATGATTGGGCGTCGCCGCCCCGACGGCCGCCTCCCCCGCAAGCTTGGAGGCGCCATAGACGCCGGCGGGATCGACCGGGTCCTCCTCGACATAGGCGCCATTCTTGTCGCCGCGAAAGACATAGTCGGTCGACAGATGGATGATCGGCACGCCCAGCCTGGCAGCCGCGGCGGCCACAGCCGCCGCCCCGTCCCGATTGACGGCGAAGGCCGCATCCGGCTCGCTTTCCGCCTTGTCGACGGCGGTATAGGCCGCCGAGGACACGATCACGTCGGGCGCGGCCTCCGCCAGTGCCGCCTCCACCGATGCCGGGTCCGCAAGGTCAAGCTCCGGACGACCGACCGCGATCACCTCGACGCCGGCGGCGGGGCCGCGTTCCAGCAGCGCGGTCACGACCTGGCCGACCTTGCCCGTCACAGCGATCCGCATGGTCACGCCTTTGCCAGCACGCCAAGCCGCTCGCCGGAATAGACGCCGTCGCGCAACGGCTCCCACCACCAGCGGTTTTCCAGATACCACTGGACGGTCAGCTTGATGCCGCTGTCGAAATTGACCTGCGCCTTCCAGCCCAGCTCATCCTCCAGCCGCGTCGCGTCGATCGCATAGCGCGCGTCATGGCCCGGCCGGTCCGTGACCATGGTGATCAGTTCTTCATGCGGATGGTTCTTCGGCGCCAGCTCGTCCATGATGCGACAGATGGTCTTCACCACGTCGATATTGCGACGCTCGTTGCGGCCGCCGACATTATATTTCTCGCCCAGCTGCCCCTTCGATGCGATCAGGTGCAGCGCGCGGGCATGATCCTCGACATAGAGCCAGTCACGCACGTTGAGCCCCGCGCCATAGATCGGCAGCGGTTTGCCATCCAGCGCGTTCAGGATCACCAGTGGGATCAGCTTTTCGGGGAAGTGATAGGGCCCGTAATTGTTCGAGCAGTTGGAGACGACCACCGGCAGGCCATAGGTGCGGTGCCAGGCGACGGCCAGATGGTCGCTCGCCGCCTTCGACGCGGAATAGGGCGAGGACGGATCATAGGGCGTCGTTTCCTCGAACAGCCCCTCGTCGCCCAGCGAGCCATAGACCTCGTCGGTCGAGACATGGAGGAAGCGGAATGCCTCCTTCCGGTCGGCGGGCAGGTCGTTCCAATAGGCGCGCGCCGCCTCCAGCAGGGTGAAGGTGCCCACGACATTGGTCTGGATGAAGTCGGCCGCGCCGGTGATCGAGCGGTCGACATGGCTTTCCGCCGCCAAATGCATGATCCGGTCGGGCTGGAAATCCTCGATTGCCCTGGTCATCGCCTCCCGATCGCAGATATCCGCCTGCAGGAAGCGATAATGGGGCTGATCCTCGATCAGGCTCAGCGAGGCGAGGTTGCCGGCATAGGTCAGCTTGTCGATGTTGAGGACGTCCGCCCCCACGTCGCTCACCAGATGGCGCACAAGGGCCGAGCCGATGAAGCCAGCGCCGCCAGTTACGATAATCCGCATGTTCACCTCTTATCTCAGGCCGAATAGACAAAATGGGCCGGCATTTCCGCCAGGCCGGGCAGCTTCACATCCTTGTCGGAAAGCGTGACATCGACCGGATCGACCGGCCAGACGACGCCGATATCGGGATCGTTCCAGATCAGGCCGGCGTCGTTATCGGGGCTGTAGGGCGCCGTCACCTTGTAGAGGATGACGGTATCGGGCTTCAGCGTCGCAAAGCCATGCGCGAAGCCGGGCGGCACCCACAGCTGCTCGCCATTTTCCGGCGTCAGCTCGAAACCGACCCATTTGCCGAAGGTCGGCGAGCCATGGCGGATATCCACCGCGACGTCGAACAACGCACCGGCAAGGCAGCGCACCAGCTTGCCCTGGGCGAAGGGATCGGTCTGGAAATGCAGGCCGCGGATCGTGCCGACCTTGGCCGACAGGGACTGATTGTCCTGGATGAAGCCGACATCCGAAACAGTCTCGCGGAACCACTGCTCTTTGAAGACTTCGGAAAAATAACCGCGATCGTCGCCAAATCGCCGGGGGGTGATGCGTACAACATCGGGTATTTCGGTCTGCTCGATGTTCACAGCTGGGTTCCATCCCTCTTCTACAAGCGTTTCGTGCATCAGGCGACGCACAAGGCACGTTACGGCGCAAGGCTCCGGGCGATTCAAGACGCTGGCGAATCACGGATTCTTATGCTGCACTGCACACAGCCTAGAGTAACCTTTCCCCTCTTTCCATGCAGAAGCTTTTCATGCCCCGTTTCGGAGCGATTATGCGCCAGATGGACCTCGCATCGGCTTCTGTCAGCCTGTAGAGCCCTTTGTCATGACCGCGATCAGACTCGACACCAAACTGGTTGAAAAACCTTGGGGAAGAACCGGCATCCCGTCCGTCTTCCCGCCGACGGACGGCCGGAAGATCGGCGAAATCTGGTTCGACGGGCCGCAGGGGCGCCACCCGCCCTTGCTGGTCAAATATATCTTCACCAGCGAGAATCTGTCCATCCAGGTGCACCCGGACGACGCGGAAGCGGCGCAGCGCGGGTTGCAGGGCGGCAAATCGGAATGCTGGTATATCCTCGATGCGGAGCCCGATGCGCGGCTGGGCATCGGTACGCTTGCACCGCTGGACGGCGACATGCTGCGGGCGTCCGCGCTCGACGGATCGATCGAGGCGAAGATGGACTGGAAGCGGGTTGCGCCCGGCGCCTTCTTCTACATTCCCGCCGGCACGGTGCATGCCATCGGCGCGGGCGTGACTCTGGTCGAAGTGCAGCAGAACAACGACGTGACCTATCGCCTCTACGATTATGGCCGGCCGCGCGAACTGCATCTGGACGATGGCGTGGCGGTCAGCAAGGCGGAGCCCTATGCGCTGCCCGAGCGCACCATCCCCCTGGGCAGCGAGGAACGGCTGGTCGATGGCGTCGGCAAGCCCTTCACGCTCGACATGATGGCATGGGATGCCGGGCAGCAGGTGACGATAGAGGCGGGCCAGAGCTGGTTCATCCCGCTGAGCGGCACGGGCCTGATCGACGGACAGCCCTGGTCGGGCAGCGAATGCTGGCTGATCGACGGCGCGGCGACGCTGGCGATCAGCACGCCGACACAGGCACTGGTCGCCAGGATTTAGGACACGGCGCTGCCGATCAAGACAGTGGGTCGACGTTCATAGGGTGCGGAAAATGGCGGCGACCCATGAGAAAAGGGCTGCGACAAGGGGTTCGTATGATCGCAATGAAGGTCATGCCATCGGCAGGTCGTCACCCTGAACTTGGTTCAGGGGCATTCCTAGGTTCCTGCCTTCGCAGGAACACAAAAAACGAGATACAAAACCACCTATGACAGGGGCAGCCCCGTCACCGCCTTGCGCTCCATAAATTCCTCAAGCCCGTAGCGCCCGAATTCGCGGCCATTGCCCGAGCGCTTGTAGCCGCCGAAGGGCGCCAGCGTCTCCATGCCCGCCTTGTTCACATAGACCGCGCCCGCGCGCAGGCGGCGCACGATGGCGGCGGCCTCCTGCGGGTCGCCGGCGACATAGGCGGCAAGGCCATAGGGCGTGTCATTGGCGATCCGCACGGCATCGTCCAGATCGGCATAGGGGATCATGGTGAGCACCGGACCGAAGATTTCCTCCCGCGCGATCTCCATATCGTTGTCCGCACCGGCGAACAGCGTCGGACGGACATAATAGCCCTGGTCGAGCCCGTCGGGCCGCCCGGGGCCGCCGGTCATCAGCGTCGCGCCGGCCTTGATCCCGCTTTCGATCAGCCCCTGAATCCTGTGCCACTGGCCGGCATTGACGACCGGGCCGATATGGCGGCCGGGCGAGGCTGGATCGCCGACCTGCGCCGCCGCCATCAGCGCCGCTGCCTGCTGGGCGGCGGCATCATGGTCCGGCGCATGAACGAGCAGCCGGGTCGGCGCGATGCAGCTTTGCCCGCTATTGGAGAGGATGCGGCCCACGACATTGCGCATGGCCTCGGCCAGCGGCGCGCCCGGCAGCACGATGAAGGGCGACTTCCCGCCCAGCTCCTGCGCCACGCGCTTCACACTGTCGGCCGCCGCCTTCGCCACGGCGATGCCGGCCCGCGTCGATCCGGTGAAGCTCACCATGTCGATATCGGGATGGGCGGCCAGCGCCGCGCCCACGGTCGGACCGTCGCCCTGCACCAGGTTGAACACGCCCGGCGGCACCCCGGCGGCATCCATCGCCTCGGCAAAGATCGCAGCGCAAGCGGGGCTTTCCTCCGAAGGCTTGAGGATCATCGTGCAGCCGGCGGCCAGCGCATAGGCAACCTTCACCGTGATCTGGTTGATCGGCCAGTTCCAGGGCGTGATCATGGCGACGACGCCCATCGGCTCCTGTAGCACCAGCGCCTGGCCCAGCCGTTCCTCGACATCGAACGTCTCCAGCACCGCGCGCGCGGCGAGCAGATGGCCGAGCCCCGATTGCACCTGCGCGGTGCGGGCGAAATCGATCGGCGCGCCCATTTCCGTCGAGATCGCCTGCGCAATCTCCGGCATTCGCGCCTTATATTCGGCAATGATCCGGTCGAGCAGCGCCAGCCGATCCTCACGGCTAGCGCCGGAGAATCCCTCAAAGGCCCGGCGCGCCGCAGCCACCGCGCGATCCACATCGGCCGCGGTGCCCAGCGTGATGTTGGTGCAGGGCGCCTGCGTCGCGGGGTCGATCACCTGATGCGGCGTGCCGCCATCGCTGTCGACCCATGCGCCGTCGATATAATGCTGGGTATAGGACACGGTGATCGTCATGAGCGGGCTCCTGTTGGGTGCCAAAGATGGCGACGCCGGGCGCATGGTCAACCGCCATGAACGCGATTGCTGCATTTCCCGTTACGCTCGCCCGCAGATGATGCTATCGGCGCGCCTATGCTGAACCTGAATGCTGTCACCGTCCGCCTTGGCGGACGCGTCATCCTTGATCGTGCGACTGTCGCCCTGCCCCCGCGCAGCCGTGTGGGCCTGATCGGCCGCAATGGCGCGGGCAAGTCCACGCTGATGAAGGCGATGATCGGCCTGATCGACCCGGATGACGGCTCCGTCGACATGCCGCGCGGCACGAAGTTGGGCTATATCGCGCAGGAAGCGCCCTCCGGCACCGCGACGCCGTTCGAGACGGTGCTGGCGGCGGACAAGGAGCGCGAGGCGCTGACCGCCGAAAGCGAGACCTGCGAAGATCCCGACCGGCTGGGCGAGATCCACGAGCGGCTGAACGCCATCGACGCCTATACCGCCCCGGCCCGCGCCGCCCGCATCCTCGTCGGCCTCGGCTTTGACGAGGAGATGCAGGGGCGTCCGCTGGACAGCTATTCGGGCGGGTGGAAGATGCGCGTGGCGCTGGCCGCGCTGCTCTTTTCGCAACCTGACCTGCTGCTGCTGGACGAGCCTTCCAACCATCTCGACCTGGAAGCGACGCTGTGGCTGGAAAATTTCCTCAAAAGCTATCGCGCGACCGTGGTCGTCATCAGCCATGAGCGCGACCTTTTGAACAATGTGGTCGACCATATCCTGCATCTGGAACAGGGCAAGGTGATGCTCTACCCCGGCGGCTATGACGCGTTCGAGCGGCAGCGGGCCGAGCGGCTGGCGCAGCAGGAGGCGCAGCGCACCAAGCAGCAGGCCGAGCGCGAGAAGCTGCAGGACTATATCGCCCGCAACTCCGCCCGCGCCAGCACCGCCAAGCAAGCGCAATCGCGCGCCAAGGCGCTCGCCCGGATGCAGCCCATCGCCGCCGCGATGGAAGACCCCACCCTCGCCTTCACCTTCCCCAATCCGGCCGAGCTGCGCCCGCCGCTGATCACGCTGGACATGGCAGCGGTGGGCTATGACGAAACGCCGATCCTGCGCCGGCTCAACATGCGGATCGACCCGGACGACCGCGTCGCGCTGCTCGGCCGCAACGGCAATGGCAAGACGACCCTCGCCCGCCTGATCGCCGCGCAGCTGCCCGCGATGGAAGGCGGCATGACGACGTCGAACAAGATGACGGTCGGCTATTTCACCCAATATCAGGTGGAGGAACTGGACGTCACGGATTCGCCGCTCGACCATATGACCCGCCAGATGAAGGGCGCGACGCCGGGCGCGGTGCGCGCGCAGCTTGGCCGTTTCGGTTTTTCGGGCGACCGGGCGATCCAGAAGGTCGGCAGCCTTTCGGGCGGCGAGCGCGCGCGGCTGGCACTGGCCCTCATCACCCGCGATGCGCCCAGCCTGCTGATCCTGGACGAACCGACCAACCATCTCGACGTCGACAGCCGCGAAGCGCTGGTGCAGGCGCTCAACGCCTATACCGGCGCGGTCGTGGTGGTCAGCCATGACCGGCACATGATCGAGCTGGTCGCCGACCGGCTGATGCTGGTCGATGGCGGCACGGCCAGGGAATTTTCCGGCTCGATGGAGGATTATACCGACTTCGTGCTGGGCCGCAGCAGCAATGGTTCGGGTTCGGGCGGCGATGCGCCCAAGGCCGACCGCAAGGCGGAAAAGCGCGCCGCCGCCGAAGCGCGCGAAAAGGCCAAGGCCCTGCGCGATGCCGTGACCAAGGCAGAAAAGGCGATGACCGCGCTGACGGCGGAACGCTCCCGCATCGACAAGGCGATGTTCGATCCTTCCTCCGCCGGGCCGGAGGAAGCGGGCAAGACCATGACCGAACTGATGCGCCGCCGCGCCGAGGTGGAATCGCGCCTGGAAGCGGCGGAGGCGACCTGGGTGGAAGCATCGGAAGCGCTCGACGTCGCCATGGCCTGACGCCCCCGGCGGAGGGCGCTCCTGCATATCCTTGACCGCGATTTGGGGCTAAAGCGCCGCCATGACCCGACTCGCCATCAAGACCTGCGGCCTTTCGACGCCCGAAACGGTGGATGCGGCCATCGGCGCCGGTGCCAGCCATGTCGGCTTCGTGTTCTTCCCGAAAAGCCCGCGCCATGTGGAGGCCGAGCGCGCCGGCGCGCTCGCGATGCGGGTGCCCGCGCATGTCGAGCGGGTGGGCGTGACGGTCGACCCCGACGACGCGCTGCTGGACACCATCGTGCGCGCCGCCGGGCTGACCGCCATCCAACTGCATGGGCAGGAGACGCCCGAACGGGTGGCCACCATCCGCCGCCGCCTCGGCATTCCGGTGTGGAAAGCGATTGCGGTCAAGACCCGCCCGGATCTGGACGCGGGCGCCGCCTATGTGGGCGCGGCCGACCTGCTGCTTTACGACGCGAAGACGCCCAAGGGCGCGGACCTGCCCGGCGGCATGGGCCTGCGCTTCGACTGGACATTGCTGCGCGACTTCCGGCCACCCATGCCCTGGGGCCTTTCGGGAGGGCTCGATCCCGCCAATGTGGCGCAGGCGATCACCGTCACCGGCGCGCCGCTGGTCGATGTCTCGTCCGGCATCGAAAGCGCGCCGGGCATCAAGGATGTGGACAAGATCGCCGCCTTCTGCAATGCGGCTTCGCTATGGTAACGCCGCCCGCCACAGTCGCACGCATCGGGAAACGATGGCGCTGAACGCTTCTCTTTTGATCGAAGCGACCGGACCAACATGCCCAAAGAGATTGAAGCGACCATGACCGATACTGTCACCTTGCCCAACAGCCTGCGCACCCAACCCGACGCGCGCGGCCATTTCGGCCCGTTCGGCGGCCGCTATGTCGCCGAAACGCTGATGCCCCTGATCCTTGAGCTGGAAAAGGAATATCGCGCCGCCCGGCAGGACCCGGCCTTCGACGCCGAATTCCAGTTTCTGCTGAAATATTATGTCGGCCGCCCCAACCCGCTTTATTATGCCGAACGGTTGACCGATGCGCTGCGCGAAGGCGCGCCCGAAGGCAAAGGCGCGAAAATCTATCTGAAGCGCGAGGAGCTGAACCACACCGGCGCGCACAAGATCAACAACTGCATCGGCCAGATCCTGCTCGCCCGACGCATGGGCAAGGCGCGGATCATCGCGGAGACCGGCGCGGGCCAGCATGGCGTCGCCACCGCCACAGTCGCGGCGCGCTTCGGCCTGCCCTGCACCATCTTCATGGGTGCCAAGGATGTCGAGCGACAGCAGCCCAATGTGTTCCGCATGAAGCTGCTGGGCGCGGAGGTGGTGTCCGTCACCTCGGGATCGCAGACGCTCAAGGATGCGATGAACGAGGCGCTGCGCTACTGGGTGTCGAACGTCCACGACACCTTCTACATCATCGGCACCGCCGCCGGCCCGCACCCCTATCCCGAACTGGTGCGCGATTTCCAGTCGGTGATCGGCCGCGAGACGCGGGAGCAGATCATGGAGGCGGAAGGCCGCCTGCCCGACCTGCTGATCGCGCCCGTGGGCGGCGGCTCCAACGCCATCGGCATGTTCCACCCCTTCCTTGACGATCCCGACGTGGCGATGATCGGCGTCGAGGCGGCGGGCGAAGGGCTGCAGGGCAAGCATGCCGCCAGCCTCAACGGCGGCGTCTCCGGCATCCTGCACGGCAACCGCACCTATCTGCTGCAGGACGAGGACGGGCAGATCACCGAGGCCCACAGCATTTCGGCGGGGCTCGACTATCCCGGCATCGGCCCGGAACATAGCTGGCTGCACGACATCGGCCGGGTGCAATATCTGCCGATCACCGACGATGAGGCGATGGCGAGCTTCCAGAGCCTGTCGAAGCTGGAAGGCATCATCCCCGCGCTGGAAAGCGCCCATGCCGTCGCAGCCGCCGAGCAGGTCGCGCCCACCATGGATGCGGACAAGATCATCGTCGTCAATCTTTCCGGCCGGGGCGACAAGGACATCTTCACCGTCGCCAAGGCGTTGGGGGTCGAAATATGAGTGACCGTCTCTCCACCCGCTTCGCCGCCTGCCGTGCCGAAGGGCGCGCCGCGCTCATCACCTTCGTGACCGCCGGCGATCCCACGCCCGCCGACAGCGCCGCCATCCTGGACGCGCTGGTCGAAGGGGGGGCGGACATCATCGAACTGGGCATGCCCTTCACCGATCCGATGGCCGATGGCCCCGCGATCGAACTCGCCAATCTGCGCAGCCTTGGGTCGGGCACGAAGACGAAGGACATCTTCGCCATCGCTACCGCCTTTCGTGCCCGCCATCCGCAGGTGCCGCTGATCCTGATGGGCTATGCCAACCCGATGCTGGTGCGCGGGCCGGAGTGGTTTGCCGCGCAATGCGTCTCCGCCGGCGTGGACGGCGTGATCTGTGTCGACCTGCCGCCCGAGGAAGACCCCGAACTCGGCCCCGCCCTGCGCGCCGCCGCCATCCACCTGATCCGGCTGGCCACCCCCACCACGGACGCGGCACGGCTGCCCAGGGTGCTCGATGGCGCCAGCGGCTTCCTCTATCATGTCGCCGTCGCCGGCGTGACCGGCAAGCAGCAGGCCGCGCAGGCGACAATCGAGAACGCCGTCGGCAAGCTGAAGGCCGCCACCGCCCTGCCCGTCGCCGTCGGTTTCGGTGTGCGCGGGCCGGATCAGGCCGCCGCCATCAGCCGGGTGGCCGACGGCGTGGTCGTGGGCTCCGCCATTGTCGATATCGTGGGTTCGCATGGCGATGCCGCCGCGCCCTTCATCAAGGAATTCGTCGCGTCGCTGGCCCAGGCCCTCGTCGCGAAGGAGAAGGTTTCATGAGCTGGATCAACCGCGTCCGCAACGCCATCCCCTTCATCGCCAAGCGCAGCGAAGGGCCGGACAATCTGTGGCACAAATGCGCCAGCTGCGGGCAGATGGTGTTCACCAAGGAGTGGGAAGACAATCTCTCCGTCTGCCCGAAATGCGATCATCATGGCCGCATCGGGCCGAAGGCGCGCTTCGAACAGCTGCTGGATGAAGGCTTCGCCATCCTGCCCACGCCGCAGGTCAGGGAAGACCCGCTGCGCTTCCGCGACTCCAAGAAATATACCGACCGCATCAAGGCCGCGCGCAGCGCCACCGGCGAGACGGATGCCTTGATCAACGCACGCGGCACCATCGACGGCGCGCGCGCCGTGCTGGGCGTGCAGGATTTCGCCTATATGGGCGGCTCCATGGGCATGGGCGTGGGCGCGGCCTTCATCCAGGGCGTGGAAGCGGCGATCGCCGACAGGGCACCCTATGTCATCCTGACCGCCGCCGGCGGCGCGCGCATGCAGGAAGGCATTTTGAGCCTGATGCAGATGCCCCGGGCCACCGTGGCGATCCAGAAGCTGCATGCCGCCGGCTTGCCCTATATCGTCATCCTCACCGATCCCACCACCGGCGGCGTGACCGCCAGCTATGCGATGCTGGGCGACATCCAGATCGCCGAGCCCAATGCCCTGATCGGCTTTGCCGGCCAGCGCGTGATCGAAAGCACCATCCGCGAGAAGCTGCCCGAAGGGTTCCAGCGCGCCGAATATCTGCTGGAACATGGCATGATCGACATGGTCGTGCATCGCCATGAGCTGAAGGCGCGGCTGACGACGGTCATCGGTTATCTGATGGCGAGCCGGACGGCGGCTTAGGCGCCATGACGACGGGGGCCTTGCCAGCGGGGATGGGCCAGCGGGACAGGCCGTTCGGACGGGCCACAACGCCCCATGGCTACAAAACCGACATGAATCGGGGATAGCATAAGCCCATGGCCGATCATGCCGTTTCCACCGACGCCGCCGTCCAGGCGCAGCTCGACCGGCTGTGGTCGCTTTCGCCCGGCGCCGACATATTGGGGCTGGAGCGGATCGCCATCCTGCTCGCGCGTCTGGGCGACCCGCATCTGGCGCTGCCGCCGGTCTTCCATGTCGCGGGCACCAACGGCAAGGGATCGACCTGCGCCTTCCTGCGGGCCGCGCTGGAGGCAGACGGCCGGACGGTGCATGTCTTCACCTCCCCCCATCTGGTGCGCTTCAACGAGCGGATCAGGATCGCCGGCAAGCTGATCGAGGATGACGCGCTCGCGCTTCTGCTCGCCCGCGTGCTGGATGTGGCCGAGGATGTGAACGCCAGCTTTTTCGAGGTGACGACCGCCGCCACCTTCCTTGCCTTTGCCGAAACGCCGGCGGATGCCTGCATCGTCGAGGTCGGGCTGGGCGGCCGGCTGGACGCGACCAATGTGCTGCCCGCGCCCGCCGTCTGCGGCATTGCCCAGCTCGGCATCGACCATCAGGCTTTTCTGGGCGACACGCTGGTGCAGATCGCCGCCGAAAAGGCGGGCATCGCCAAGCCGGGCGTGCCGCTCGTCACCATGCGCTATGGCCGTGAGGCAGGCGCCGCCGTGCGCGAAACCGCCGCCCGCGCAGGCGCGCAGTGGCTGCCCATGGGATCGGGCTGGGATGCGGCGGTCTATCGCGAGCGGCTGCATTATCGCGACGCGGATGGGCGGATCGACCTGCCCCTGCCGCGCCTGCCAGGGCAGCACCAGCCGATGAACCTTGCCCTGGCCATCGCCATGCTGCGCCATCAACAGGTCATTCCGGTGCATGAAGCGGCACTGCGCGCGGCGCCGCTCTGGGCGCACTGGCCCGCGCGCCTGCAACGGATGGACAATGGCCCGCTACTCGCCCCGCTGGCCGATGCGGATGGCGTGCTGACCCGCCTTGTCTGGCTGGACGGCGGGCATAATGCGGGCGCGGGGGAGATGCTGGGCGCATTCTTCGATGCCGAACGGCTTGCCGGCCAGCGCCTTCAGCTTGTCATCGGCATGCTGGAGAACAAGGATATCGACGATTTCCTTACCCCGCTGGAGGGCAAGGTCGCGCATATCCATTGCCTGCCCGTGCCCGGCCATGCCCATCACCCGCTCGCGCGTTTCGCCCAGATCGCGGCGCGCTGGGGCATTGGCTGCACGGCATATGAACAGCCGGCGCAGGCGATCGGCGCCATTGCCATAGCCGACGGCCCGCCTTCCGACCCCGCCTCACCCGCGGGCGCGCCGGTGTTGATCTGCGGCTCGCTCTACCTTGCCGGAGAGGTGCTTCGCCTCAATAATCAGCTTCCCGACTGACTCGTTAATTATTGCGATTGACTCGCAATAGCGTGGTGCTACACCTGTCCGCACAGGTGAAGGAGCGCCGCAATGCAGAAGAGCCAGTCCCCCCGCAGTCCTACCCCGAAGAGTCCCACCCCGGACAGGATCGCCGATCAACCCGTGCCCGAAGGACAGGGCCATCGCCTGTTCCTCTTCGTCTTGCGCCGCATGGCCGCGGGTGGCGTGAATGACGCCCATGCCGCCAACGCCCTGCTCGGCAGTTTTGGCAAGAGCTATCGCCGGCCGCTGGTGCTGATGCGCGCGATGATGCTGGAAATCGCCCGCGCATCCTTCCGCAAGATCGTCGTCGCGCCCTGTTGCTGCGCGCGGATGACGGCGGACGAGGCGACGCTGATCCTGGCGACGGCGCAAGCGCTGGAGGACCTGCCCGGCGCGCATCGGCGAGTGTCCGGCCTGATGGGCGTGGACAACGCGCTCGGCGCCTTCACCTGCATCCAGGCGGTGGCGCAGAGCTTTGCCGACCTTGGCCGGCCACTGGCGATCTACGAGGCTTATTAACCGACGCGCAATTTAGCCGGCACGCAATGCGCTCAGCTGTTCGCTGGCCCAGCGATACATTTCGGCTTCCGCCGCGCGCTGGGTCCGGTCAAGCCGGCGCGCGCGCTGCTCGACCTCCTCCAATATCTGCCGCGCACGGAACCGATCGCCGCGCGCGATCAGGAAGGCCGCATAATGGCAGCGCGCCTGCTCGCCGGGAATGCGGCTCATCGCCTCCTCGAACAGCAGCCGCGCCTGCGCATCCTGCCCCAGGTCGGCAAGAATGCGCGCGCGCAGCAAATGCCGCCGATCCTCTTCGCTCGCGGCTTCGGCCGCCGGCATCCCGTCGAGCAAGGCCAGCGCCTCGCTGCTGGCACCCGTTTCGAACAATGATTGCGCGAGCCTGGCGCTGGTCGACCAGTCCTCCCCCGGCCACCGCGCCAGCCCGTCCCGATAGGCGACGATCGCCTCGCGATGCCGGCCAAGCTCCGCCAGCGCATCCCCCAGCGCGATATGATTGGCGGCAGTGTCTGCAAGCGCGACCTGATCCTGCGCGGCGCGCAGCCTGCGCTCCGGGTCGATCCTGCCGATCGCCTGGCTGCGCACGGTCCGCACATGGCGGTTGCCCCAATAGCCGGGCAGCACTTCAAGGATCAGATAGGCAAGGCAGCCCATGATCGAGAAGAGGAAGATGAACAGCATCCAGATCTGGTTGCGGCCCGTGCGAACGACATGGACCGCGCAGATGATCTGGATGCAGATCGACGCAACCAGCCAGATCATGCAGGCGCGCCCTCCTCCGTACCGGCCGTGCCGACGCTGGCGTCGATCAGGCCCGCGCGCATCATCAGCCAGAACAGCAGGATGCCCGGCACGGCGGCCGCGGTCGTCATCAGGTAGAAGTTCACATAGCCCATCGCCTCGATCAGCGCGCCCGCCGTCGTGCCGGTGACAAACCGCCCCACGATGCTGGACGCCGCCGAAATCAGCGCATATTGCGCGGCGGTAAAGCGCAGGTCGCATAGCGCGGAGAAATAGGCGATCACGGTGACGCCGCCGATGCCGCTCGCGAAATTCTCGAACCCGATGGCGCCCGCCATGCCCCAGTTGCTGTGCCCGGCCGCAGCCAGCGCGGCGAAACTGAAGTTGGAAACGGCCATGAGGATCAGGCTGACCAGCACGGATCGCTTCATCCCCATCCGCGCATACAGGATGCCGCCCACGAAAATGCCGATCAGATAGGCCCAGAAACCGATGCCGACGTCGTAGATCGCGATCTCGTCATTGCTGTAGCCAAGATCGTCGAACAGCAGGCGGAAGGTCAGGTTGGCGAGCGTGTCGCCGATCTTGTGCAGCAGGATGAACAGCAGGACGAGGCCGGCACCCTTGCGCTGGAAGAATTCCACCAGCGGCCCGGCGATGGACTGCCACAATTCGCCCATGCCTCGGCGGGTGGTCGTGTCCCGATGCCGCGGGGGCTCGCCCATGACAAGGCCGGTCAGCATCGCCGGCAGGGCAAAGGCCGCGCAGGCGAGATAGGCCGCGTGCCAGCCGATCCGCGCCGCCAGCACCAGCGCCAGCGCACCCGCCGCGACCGACCCGATGCGCCAGCCATATTGCGTCATGCCGGAACCGATGCCCATCTCCTCCGGCTTCAACAGCTCGATGCGATAGGCGTCGATCACGATGTCATAGGTCGCCCCCGCAAAGCCGACGAGGATCGCGGCATAGGCCGTCGCCATCAAGCTGTCCGAAGGGTCGATGAGGGCCAGGTTGGCCACCGCCGCCATCACCATCACACCCGCCAGCAGCAGCCAGGACACCCGCTGCCCCAGCCGGCCGAGCACCGGGATATGCACGCCGTCGACCACCCAGGCCCAGAGCGGCTTGAGGTTGTAGACGAGGAAGGCGAGCGTGAAGGCCGTCACCGCCTTCTTGTCGATACCGTCCTGCGCCAGCCGCGTGGTCAGCGTCGCGCCGATCATCGCATAGGGAAAACCGGAGGAAATCCCCAGAAAAAAGGCGGAAAGCGGACCGGGCTTCACATAGGGGACGACGGCATCCAGCCAGCTTTTCGTACCCTCACTCGTCGCCATCTACGCCCCCGTCACTCATGTCGCCCGCACCATATGCGGTGGCGCGGCGCTGGCAAGGGCGCAATGATGCGATGCGGCCATCCTCAGCCTTCAGGCCGCCGCGTCGTCGTCCAGCGCGCGTTTGAAGAGGCTCAGCCCATGCGGCATGCGGGGCAGCTTCGCGCCGCGCAATACCGCGTCGATCACCTCGATCGCGGCCAGCAGGTCGCGCTGGGCATAGGGCTTGGAGAGGCAGCCATGGGCCAGGTGCTGCGCATCCATGGGGCAGGCACCGGTGACGAACAGCACGGCGATGTCCTTTTCCTGCGCCAGCCGGGCCACGGCGATGCCGTCGCGCTGGCCTTTCTCCTGCCCGGCCAGGTTCACGTCCGCAACGACAAGGTCGATCCCGCCCTGAAGGATGACATCGCGCGCATGATCGTAGCTGTCGACCGTGTCCGCCACGCCATAACCGGCAACCGTCAGGAAATGCTCGATGTCGAAGGCGACGATCGGTTCGTCCTCCACGACGAGAATCCGCCTGATCGCCTTGCTTGCCCGTCCGAAAAACATTGCCGTTCCGCCCTGTTTGCGCCATCACCCCCAGCCAAACGCCAACAGGGCGCGCCGGGTCGCCCGCCCGCGACCAATTGCCCTGAATTATGCCACAAACGGGGTTGCTCCGTGCCATAAATCGCACGTTCGCCACGCCGATGAAAGGAAGCTGTTTCTGCAACCGCCCAAGAAAAACAACCGACGACCGCAATCAGGCCGGCCCGACCCACGGGCCGGGGGCGGACGCGGCGCGTCCGGGCCCGCCAGGGGCAAGATGCTGGACAAGATGATCGACAAGATTCAGGGCAAGCCCGCCGATCCCGCCCAGCCGCGCGCCGAACGGCCCAAGGCGGCCGCTGGCGCAAAGGCGGGACCACGCCCCGCGCCCAAGGCCGGCGCAAGGAACGATGCCCCCCCGCGCCCCGCGCGCAAGACCGGGACGAGGGACGACGCAACCCGGCGCGCCCCGCGCAGGGACGGCGAACGGGACGATTTCCCCCAACGCCCCGCCCGCAACGCCAGCGCAAGGGATGACACCGCCCCGCGCCCTGCACGCACGACCGGCGCAAGGAACGACGCACCCCCGCGCCCCGCGCGCAAGACCGGGACAAGGGACGATACAACCCGACGCGCGCCGCGCAGGGACGGCGAGCGGGACGATTTCCCCCAGCGCCCCGCCCGCAACGCCAGCGCAGGGGATGACACCGCCCCGCGCGCCGCACGCCCCCTCCGCACGACCAAAGCGCGGGACGATGCAGCCCGGCGCCTCTCGACCGACACCGGCGCTTTGGCAAAAGCATCCCGCCGCTTTCCGCCCAAGGCGCCGCGCGGCAAGGGGCCTGCAGCGAATATCAATCCGCATCCGGCCCATGCCGCCGCGGCCGAAGGCAAGGAACCGCAGCGCATCGCCAAGCTGCTCGCCCGCGCCGGCATCGCGTCGCGCCGCGAAGTCGAACGGATGATCACCGAAGGCCGTGTCGCGCTGAACGGTGACATTCTCACGACGCCGGCCACCCTGCTCCCCTCGCTCCATGGCGTGACCGTGGATAGCATCGCCGTCGCCGCCCCGGCGCCCGCCCGCCTGTTCCTGTTCCACAAACCGGTCGGCTATCTCACCACCGAGCGCGATCCGCAGGGCCGCCCGACCATCTACGACCGCCTGCCCGCCGACCTGCCCCGGGTGATGCCCGTCGGCCGGCTGGACATGTCGACCGAGGGGCTGCTGCTGCTGACCACCGACGGCGAACTCAAGCGCCAGCTGGAACTGCCCGCGACCGGCGTGACGCGCAGCTACCGCGCCCGCGCCTTTGGCGAGGTGAGCCAGGCGCAGCTGGAGGAACTGGTCATGGGCGTGGAGATCGAAGGGGTGCGCTATGGCCGCATCCACGCCAATCTGGAGCGCCGCACGGGCCGCAACCAGTGGATCGAAATGTCGCTGACCGAAGGCAAGAACCGCGAAGTGCGCCGCGTGCTGGAACATCTGGGGCTGAAGGTGAACCGCCTGATCCGCACCAGCTACGGCCCCTTCGCGCTGGACGACCTGCCGGTGGGCGCGGTGTTCGAGGTGCGCGAGCATGACCTGACCGTCTTCCGCAACACCTTGAAAAAAGGGAAATATGACGGAGATCGCGACGCGTCATGAGGATCATTTCAGGCCAATGGCGCGGGCGCACCATCGCCTCGCCAAAGGGGGACAGCACGCGCCCCACGGCAGATCGCGTGCGCGAGGCATTGTTCTCCATGCTGACCAGTCGGCTGGGGAGCTTCGAAGGGCTCGCCATCGCCGACCTGTTCGCCGGATCGGGCGCGCTGGGCTTTGAAGCCCTGTCGCGCGGCGCGGCAAGCTGCATCTTCGTGGAGCAGGACAAGGCGGCGGCCGACACGCTGCGCGCCAACGCCGCGAAACTGGGCCTTGCGCGCCCCGATGTCCGCCAAAGCTCGGTATTGTCGCTCGGCACGGCCCCCGCGCCGCTCGACCTGATCCTGATGGACCCGCCCTATGCGACGGGCGCCGGCTCGGTCGCGCTCGACAAGCTGGCGCGCCTCGGCTGGACCGGGCCCGCCACCTGGGTCAGCATCGAAACCGGCCGGGGCGAGGATGTGGCGGTGAAGGGCTTTGTCGCCGATACCGTCCGCGACATCGGCAAGGCCCGCCTGCACATCCTGCGCGCGGAGTGATGGCCGCCGCCTGAAGCCAGGCAGCGGATTGGAGCTTTTTCCGTGATTTCCGAGTCGCCAGATGAGGCCATCTGGCTCGAAATCACGCTAGGCCGCCACGGCATAGGCTTCGGCTTCCTTGCCGATCAGCAGGTTGGCGAGGAACCAATAGGCCTCTCCCCAGGCCGCCAGCACGGCGTCGGTCGCGACCTCTTCGCCCAGCACATCGCGGATGGCGGGCAGCAGCGCTTCGCCCACCTTGGGATAATGCTCCGCCCGCACCCCGGTCTCGACATGGCGCGCGACCATGCGGGCGACCGCGCCGTCCAGCGCCTGCAGCCGATCGATATTCTGCGCATAGCCAAGGATCGCGGCGGCCAAGCGGCGGGGCTGTTCTCCACTTTCCTGCGCGGCCTGATCGAACAGAGCCTTGACCTGCGCATCCTCGAACAGCCGGGCATACATGCGCGTGGTGATCTCCACGCCATGCTTTTGCAGGGCCGGGCCGGTGGATTTGACGATGGCGATGGTTTCAGGGCTCAGATTCGCGGTCATGCTTGGCTCCTTTTAATGTGCATATGAAATACATCTATATGCGCCATCAGAAAGATGCAATTGTAATATATGTTTTGATGTTGAAGGTCCGGCAGGCTAGGATCGGGCGATGCGGCTGACCCTTCACACCGATTATGCTCTGCGCCTGTTGATCCACCTCGCGGCCAGCCCGGACGGGCGCGCCACGATCGCGGATGTGGCCGCCGGTCACGACCTGTCGCGCAATCACCTGATGAAGGTCGTCAACCAACTCGCGAGGGACGGATTCCTGGCGACGCAGCGCGGGCGCGGCGGCGGCTTCGCCCTTGCCAGACCGGCGGAAGAGATCATGCTCGGCACTGTCGTGCGCACGACCGAGCCGGATATGCGGCCCGCCGATTGCGCGGTCTGCGCCATCCGGAGCGCCTGTGGCCTGTCGGGCATTTTCAGCAAGGCGATGGCGGCATTCATGGCCGTGCTGGACGAACACAGCCTGGCCGATGCCGTGCGGGACAAGGCGGGGCTGGCGGCCCTGATCGCCGCCATGCCCCGCCCCGTGCCCGCAGAGGTCAGCGCTTGCGGCGCATCTTCCCCTTTGCTTCACCTGGGTTGATGCAACTGTCCTGCACCGTCCTGCTGCACAGGGGATAGTCGGCCCTGGCTTCGGGCGGCGGCGTGGCGTTGCCGCCGACCATGACGGGATTGGCCGCGCTGCCGACCGGCGCAGCCGGGCTTTTCGGCGCATTGGGATCGGCGGGAACCATAGCGGGCGCCGGCGGCACCTGCCCCTCGGGCACACCGGCATTGGGGTCGGCGGGCGGCGGCGGAGGCGGCGGCAACTGGCCCGACTGGGGCATTTGTTGCGCGCTCATGTCGTTGGGCGTGGCCGTCTGCGGGTCCGTCTGGGCAAAGGCGATTGCGGGCCATGCCAGAATCGCGATGCCAGAGAGAATTGCGGCTTTCATCAGGTTCTACTCCTTATCTTGTCACCCCCTGATGGAACCGCGCCAACGTGGCGGCACAGCCCTGCGTTCCGCCGCCGCCGTTCCGCCCGCGACCGGGCGTGCCTCCGCTGACGCCAACCGATCGGCGCCCACCAGCATCATCCCGGCCGGAACTATCCCGGAAAACGCGCGAACCTGGGCAAGGCGGGGAGCTTTTCCATCCAGTGCGCCGCTTCCGCCACCTGGATGCATGCGGTGGGCGGATAGGCATCGGGATCGTCCAGCGTCGCCGTCTGGATGTCGATCTTCCCCTGGAAGATCGCATCGCTGGTGTAGAACAGCCCCGTGCCGCATGTGCCGCAGAATGAGCGGGTCGCATGTTCGGACGAGCGATAGCGCACCGGATCGCCCGTGATGCGCACCTTGTCCGCGGGAAACAGCGCCCAGCCGACCATCGGCGCGCCCGCGCTCTTGCGGCAGTCGCTGCAATGGCACAGCGCGCTGTGCTCGGCTTCGCCCTCCACAGTGTAGCGGATGGCGCCGCAATGGCATCCTCCAGACGGCATGTCATATCCTCCCATGATCGATTCGCCTTTTGTTCTCATTACAGCAATTGCCGGGCAGACACCATCGCCCCACAGCATCGCCCTTGCCCCGGAGGCCAGCGTTCCCTAATTGTTCAACATCATGTCAGCTTCCGTCCCCCTGCCCGCGCCCTCGCCCGATGATCCGCCCTATCTGCAGGGGCTGAACAGCCCGCAGCGCGAGGCGGTGCTCACCACCGAGGGGCCGCTGCTGGTGCTGGCCGGCGCCGGCACGGGCAAGACGGCGGCGCTCACCGCCCGCCTTGCCCATCTGGTGGCGACCCGCCGGGCCTGGCCGTCGGAAATCCTGTGCGTCACCTTCACCAACAAGGCCGCACGCGAGATGAAGGAGCGGGTCGGCCGGATGATCGGCCCGGCGGTGGAGGGCATGCCGTGGCTGGGCACCTTCCACGCGATCGGCGCGAAGATGCTGCGCCGCCATGCCGAGCTGATCGGCCTGCAGAGCAATTTCACCATCCTCGACACCGACGACCAGCTGCGCGTGATGAAGCAGCTGATCCAAGCCGAGGGGATCGACGAGAAGCGCTGGCCCGCGCGCCAACTGGGCGGCCTGATCGACCGCTGGAAGAACCGGGGCATGAACCCCGAGGATGTCGATGCCGGCGAGAGCGAGCATTATGCCAATGGCAAGGGCAAACAGCTTTACGCCGCCTATCAGGCGCGGCTGCTGGCGCTCAACGCCTGCGATTTCGGCGACCTGCTGCTGCATGTGCTGACCCTGCTGCGCAAGGACCGCGAAGTCTTGGCGCATTACCAGCAGCGCTTCAAATATGTGATGGTGGACGAATATCAGGACACCAATTCCAGCCAGTATCTCTGGCTGCGCCTGCTCGCGCAAAGCCACAGGAATATCTGCTGCGTTGGGGATGACGACCAGTCGATCTACTCATGGCGCGGGGCGGAAGTCGCCAATATCCTGCGCTTCGAAAAGGATTTCCCCGGCGCGAAGATCGTGCGGCTGGAACAGAATTACCGCTCCACCCCGCATATCCTGGCCGCGGCCTCCGGCGTGATCGCCGAAAATGGCGGGCGGCTGGGCAAGACGCTGTGGACGCAGGAGAGCGAGGGCGAAAAGGTTCAGGTGCTGGGCGTGTGGGACGGGCCGGAGGAGGCCCGCCGCGTCGGCGACGAGATCGAGACGATCCAGCATCGCGGCGGCAGCCTGGACGATGTCGCCATCCTCGTGCGGGCGCAGCACCAGACCCGCGAGTTCGAAGACCGCTTCATCGCCATCGGCATGCCCTATCGCATCGTCGGCGGCTTCCGCTTCTACGAGCGGGCGGAAATCCGGGATGCGCTCGCCTATCTGCGCCTCGTCAACCAGCCCGCCGACGACCTTGCCTTCGAACGGATCGTCAACGTGCCCAAGCGCGGCCTTGGCGACAAGGCGGTGGAGAAGATCCATCGCCTCGCCCGTGCCGAGGGCACGCCGCTCACGCTGGCCGCCGCGCGCATCCTCGACAGCGACGAGCTGACCCCGCAGGCCCGCCGGGCGCTGGGCAATTTCGTCGCCGACCTTGCCCGCTGGCGCGACCGCGCGAAGGACCTGCCCCATGCGGAACTCGCCCGGCAGATCCTGGACGAAAGCGGCTATACCGCCGCGCTGCAGGCCGAACGCTCCACGGAAGCGACGGGGCGCCTTGAAAACCTCAACGAACTCGTCCGCGCCATGGAGGAATATGAGACGCTGGGCGCCTTCCTGGAGCATGTCTCCCTCGTCATGGACAATGAGGCGCAGCGGGACGAGCGCAAGGTCACGATCATGACCATCCACGCTGCCAAGGGGCTGGAATTCGACACCGTGTTCCTGGCCGGCTGGGAAGAAGGCATCTTCCCCTCGCAACGCGCGCTGGACGAAGGCGGCCTGTCCGCGCTGGAGGAGGAACGGCGGCTTGCCTATGTCGCCATCACCCGCGCGCGGCGGCGCTGCATCATCCTGCATGCCGCCAATCGCCGCATCTACGGCCAGTGGACCAGCTCCATCCCCAGCCGCTTCGTGGGCGAACTGCCCCCCGCCCATGTGGAAACGCAATCGAGCATGGCCGGCGGCGCCTCGCTCTGGCGCGCCAACTGGTCGGAACGCGCCGATCCCTTCGCCGATGTCGGGCGCGGCACCGGGCGCGGTCCGGGCTGGCAGCGCGCGCAGACATCCGGCCAGTTCGTCCGCGAACCCACCCGCATTGTCGAGGCGCGGCAATCCGCCGTCAGCCTGGGCAACAAGGGGCGCAGCGACCTGTCCATCGGCATGCGCGTCTTCCACCAGAAATTCGGCTATGGCGCGATTGCCGAGATCGAGGGCAACAAGCTGGAAATCGACTTCGAAACCGCCGGGCGCAAGCGCGTGATGGACAGTTTCGTGTCGCCGGGATGAAGGGAGAGGTCCCATGATCACCACCCGCCCGCTCACCCCCAATGCCGTCGAGATCATCGTCGACGGTGCCCTTGCCCGCGAGGATATCCCGCGCGTCATCGCTGATGTCGTTGCGGTGCTGGAGGGCACGGACCGGCTGGACATGATCGCCGATGTGCGCGGCGCGCCAGACCTCCATCTGTCGCTGTTCCTGGAGGAATTGAAGCATCTGCCCGCCCTGTTCCGCATCATGAAGGCGCTGGACCGGGTTGCCCTGATCGCGGATGAAAGCTGGATACGCACGGCGGCGAAGATCGAGAGCAAGCTGCTGCCCGGCATTGCCTATGAGGTGTTCACCCGCGCCGAAGAGGGCCATGCGCGCGACTGGGCCCTGCGCCGGACCGACATCGCGCATGCCTGAACATGGGCCTTGAACTGGGGCCTTGAACTGGGGCCTACAGGGGGCCGATAGAGACTTCCTCCGTCGTTAACCCGCGCACCCCCTATCGTCCCGCAGCGGCACAGCGAAAATAGGCATCTGGCTGTTTTCCCGGCTTTTTGGCAGGGAGGATGCGGTGAACAGGCACTGCGGGAATCAGGAACGGCGACAATGAAACTGACAGGTGGATTGGTGCTGGTGGCGGTCGCTGGCATAGCGACAGGGCTTGCCGCACGGGCGCCTTCCGACGTGCCCGGCGCGCCGCGGACGGCAGCCGTGGCAAAGCACGCCAAGGCGGCGACGCTCGCCAAAGCCGCGGCCCCCGCGCCGACCGCCGTCGCCGCCCGGCAGGACAATCCCCTGGTCATCAAGCGGGTGCTGACCATCACCGGCCCGTTCCGCCATGGCGACTGGCTGTGGGACGACAAGGGCGTGCCGGCCGGCCCGCTGGTCATCACGGTGGACCTCAAGGCGCAGACGCTCTCGGTCTTCCGTGGCGGCTATGAGATCGGCGCGGCCGTGATCGCCTATGGCGCGGACGAAATGCCGACGCCGCTGGGCGTCTTTCCCATCCTCCAGAAGGATGCCGATCACTGGTCCAGCCTCTATGACGCGCCGATGCCCTATACGCTGCGCCTCACCAATGACGGCGTCGCCATCCACGGCAGCCAGGTGGCGCGGGACAAGGCCACCCATGGTTGCATCGGCGTACCCACAGCCTTCGCCAAGCTTTTGTTTGCACAGGCGAAACTCGGCGACCGGGTGATCGTGACCAATGGCCGGATGATGGACCTTTCAGGCGTACGGACGACCGGCGCCTGAGGCGCGGCCTGCCTGCCCCTTGCCGGGGGAGCGATGCCGGGCATGGACCATGCCGGGCAAGGATGGATCGACATTCACAAAGAGGCAGGCTGGTTACAGCCAGGACCATCGTCATGCTGAACGTGTTTCAGCATCCATTCCTCCACATGCGTGATGGTTTCAGGAGGCGCGATGGATGCTGAAACACGTTCAGCATGACGAATTGGAATAAATATAGCCCAATCATTCAAGAGAGTTGAATGTCGATCCGTCCTAGGAGACATCTGGCCATCCCGGCGCGGCGGCGCTAGAGCAGCCACAGAAGGGCCAAACAGGCTCCATCGGGGGATGAGAGCCGAGGCGTCATCGACAGGACAGCCATGCCAGAACGCCCCGCCCTTTCCCATATCGTCCCCAATCCCCGCCCCCATAGCTGGCCGGAGGACCTTTATGCGATCGTCCTTGGCGCCTCGTTCATCGCGCTCGGGCTGACGTTGCTGCATCAGGCCGATCTGGTGACGGGCGGCATGGCGGGCGTGGCGCTGCTGCTGTCCTATTTCGTCCCGCTGTCGCCCGGTACGCTGTTCACGCTGGT
The DNA here is from genome assembly GCF_037154135.1 of Sphingobium aquiterrae. Lineage (NCBI taxonomy): Bacteria > Pseudomonadati > Pseudomonadota > Alphaproteobacteria > Sphingomonadales > Sphingobiaceae > Sphingobium > Sphingobium aquiterrae. The sequence goes on along the minus strand of NZ_JBANFL010000014.1, from coordinate 88,878 downwards.
CAACCTGCCCTTCTTCCTGCTGGCCTGGCGGTGGATGGGCCGCAGCTTCGCGATCAAGACCATCATCGCCAATGTCGCCATCACCCTGATGGCGGCGGGCATGCCGCATGTGATGGCGATCGGCTGGCTCAGCCCGCTTTATGCGGCCGTGTTCGGCGGCACCATCATCGGCTTTGGCATATTGGCGCTGGCGCGGCATGGCGCGGGCGTGGGCGGCATCGGCGTGGTGGCATTGGGCCTGCACCGCGCGCGCGGCTGGAATGCGGGGCGCACGCAGCTGATGGCCGATGCCGTCATCCTGGGGCTGTCCTTCCCGGTGCTGGAATTCAACCGTTTCGCTTTGTCCGCGGTCTCCGCGCTCGCGATCAGCCTGGTGCTGATCGTCAACCACCGCCCCGGCCGCTATGTCGGCTATTGAAGGCCCAAGCGAATATTCCCCGGGCGAGCGGTTGCGAACGTGCGACGGTCGGGACTAAAGACTGGCACACATGCCTCCCCAACCATCACGCCATCCGCTGCGCTTCGCCAATTTCCGGTCCTATCTGGTCGGGCGCCTGTGCGCCGTCCTCGCCCAGTTCGCGATGATGATCGTGATCGGATGGCAAGCCTATAATATCGCCCGCGAAACCATGGGGCCGCAGGCCGCGGCCGCGCAGCTTGGCCTGATCGGCCTTTCGCAATTCGTGCCGCTCTTCCTGCTGACGCCGGTGACGGGCTGGGTCGCGGATCATTTCGACCGGCGCTTCATCGCCCGCTCCACGCTGCTGCTGCAGATCGGCGCCGCAACGATGCTGGGCGTCGCCACCTATGAAGGCTGGGTCAGCCTGCCGATGATCTTCGGCGTCGCGATGTTCCTGGGCGTGGCGCGCGCGTTCAACGGCCCGGCGCTGAGCGCGCTCGCCCCCAATCTGGTGCCCAAGGAGGTTCTGCCCAACGCCATCGCGATTTCCAGCGTGGCGTGGCAATCCGGCATGATCATCGGGCCGGCGGCGGGCGGCTATGCCTATGCCATCGCCCCCTGGGGCGCCTATGCGCTGGCGACCGGCCTGTTCATCGTCTCGCTCGTCTTCCTGATGTTCATCGGCAAGGTGCCGCAGCCTCCGCGCGACACCAGCCGCAAGCCCATCGCCCAGATGATCGACGGCCTGTCCTATGTCCGCCGCAACCGGCTGGTGCTTGCCGCGATCACGCTCGATCTGTTCGCGGTGCTGCTGGCGGGCACCACGGCCCTGCTGCCGGTCTATGCGCGCGACATCCTGCATGTCGGCTCGGCGGGGCTGGGCCATCTCGCCGCCTCGCCCGCCATCGGCGCGGGCCTGACCGCGCTCATCCTCTCGGTGCGGCCGATGCGCAACGAGGTCGGGCTGAAGATGCTGATCGCGGTCGTCGTCTTCGGGCTCGCCACCGCGACCTTCGGCGCGACCGCCTTCCTGCCGCATGTCCTTGCCATGCCGGTCGCGCTGGGCGCGATGCTGGTGTGGGGCAGCGCGGACATGATTTCGGTCTATGTCCGCCAGTCGCTGATCCAGCTGCACACGCCCGACGAGATGCGCGGCCGGGTCTCCAGCGTGTCGCAACTCACCATCTCCGCGTCCAACGAACTGGGCGAGGCGGAGTCGGGTTTTCTCGCCGCGCTGATCGGCCCGGTGGCGGCCGTCGTCGCCGGCGGCATCGGCGCCATCGTCATTACGCTTGCCTGGGCGAAACTTTTCCCCGAACTCAGGCTTGCACGCACCTTCGCCCTACCCGACATGCGGACGGACGACCCATCTGAGGAGAAGAAGGCATGAAAGCGTCCAACATTCTCGAAACGATCGGCAATACCCCCCATATCCGCGTCAGCCGGCTGTTCCCCGATGCGGAGGTCTGGATCAAGTCGGAGCGGACCAATCCCGGCGGGTCGATCAAGGACCGTATCGCCCTCGCGATGATCGAGGCGGCCGAGGCATCGGGCGCGCTCACCCCCGGCGGCACGATCATCGAGCCGACATCGGGCAATACCGGCGTCGGCCTGGCCATGGTGGCGGCAGTGAAGGGCTATAAGCTGATCCTCGTCATGCCCGAAAGCATGTCGATCGAGCGCCGCCGCCTGATGCTGGCCTATGGCGCGAGCTTCGACCTGACGCCGCGCGAAAAGGGCATGAAGGGCGCAATCGAGCGGGCGCTGGAGCTGGTGTCGCAGACGCCGGGCAGCTGGATGCCCCAGCAGTTCGAGAACAGCGCCAATATCGACGTGCATGTGCGCACGACCGCGCAGGAAATCCTGGCCGATTTCGCCGATACGCCGCTGGATGCGCTGATCACCGGCGTCGGCACCGGCGGCCACATCACCGGCACGGCGCAGGTGCTGAAAAAGGCGTGGCCCGCGCTGAAGGTCTATGCGGTGGAGCCCACGCTCTCGCCCGTCATCAGCGGCGGCCAGCCCGGCCCGCATCCGATCCAGGGCATCGGCGCCGGCTTCATCCCGGCGAACCTGCACACCCAGCTGCTGGATGGCGTGATCCAGGTCGATCCGGCCGATGCCAAGGACTATGCCCGCCGCGCCGCGCGCGAGGAAGGCATGCTGGTCGGCATCTCCTCGGGTGCCACGCTGGCGGCGATCGCGCAGAAGCTGCCGGACCTGCCCGCCGGCGCAAAGGTGCTGGGCTTCAACTATGACACCGGCGAGCGTTATCTGTCTGTGCCCGACTTCCTGCCGGAATAAGGGCGCGGGCCGGCGCGCCTTGCCTTGCCGGGCGCTTCACCGCGAGGCCCTCGCCCGCTATACAGGCAGGCGACGGAAAGCGATGATCTTGCGGTGATCGGTACAGGCACCATGGAAGCTATATGGAAGATGAAGGCCGGCGATGTCGCCGTGCGGCTCTTCTGGGGGCTGGCCTTTATCGGCCTGCCGGCGATGATCGCCGCGCAGGAAGGGCGTGCGCCGGTCCTTGCCTCCGGCGATGGCGCGCATGCCGTCGATCGCGGGCAATTGCATGGCGGCTCCGGGGCGACACCGCCGCCGGTGGAGCCCCTGGAACTGCTCGCGCTGGACCGCGACCGGGCGCGTGCGATCAACGCGGCGACGCCCTTCTCGGCGCTTCGCAATCCCGCCGCGCAACCGTTCAACTTTGCCGGCGGCGAATTTGCGCGGGAACGGGCGGTAGACTGCCTGGCAGCGGCGCAATGGTATGAAGCGGGGGACGATCCCACGGGCGAACGCGCCGTCGCGCAGGTGGTGCTCAACCGCCTGCGCCATCCCGCATTCCCCAAGACGGTCTGCGGCGTGGTGTTCCAGGGGGCGGAACGCAGCACCGGCTGCCAGTTCACCTTCACCTGCGACGGGGCGCTTGCGCGCACGCCCTCGCATGAGGCGTGGGACCGCGCCCGGCAGATCGCCCGCGCGGCGCTGAGCGGCAGCGTCTATCGCGCGGTCGGCTATGCGACCCATTATCATACCGACTGGGTGGTGCCCTATTGGAGCGCCAGCCTGGAGAAGATCACGGCGGTGGGCAGCCATCTTTTCTTCCGCTGGGCAGGCTGGTGGGGCACGCCGCCCGCCTTCCACCGCGCCGTGGACAGCGACGAGCCGGTCGTCGCGCAGATCGCCCGCCTCTCCAGCGCCCATGCCGCGCTGGCGGAAGCAATGCCCCCCGATCCGCTGACCCCGGCCTTGGATGCCGCGGCAACCCTTGCCGCGGCGCCGCAGCAAGCCATCGGCGCGGACAAGGTCGGCACGCAGTTCGGCGAGGCCCGGCTTGCCGCCGTCGAGCCTGACGGCACCGGCTTTGCCGTGACGCTGCCGACCGGCGCGCAGCCCGACGCCATGCCCTCGCTCGCTCGCATCTTCTGCGCGGGCCGGGCGAAATGCCGCATCCTTGCCTGGCGCGACGCCAGCCGCGCGCCCAGGGCATTCCCGGTCGACAGGACGTTGCTGGCGGACATGAGCTTCAGCTATATCCAGCTGGCGGACAGCGGCCTAGCCCGCGCGCTGTGGAACTGCACGCAGTTCCCGCGCCTCAACCCCGCCGAATGCATGCGCGCGCGCATACCGCAGCCCGTCGCGACGCCGGTTCTCAAGCCCGGCGCGTCAGCGCTACCGCCCATGATGACCGGCGTGCGACGTGGACGCTATGAGCAGGTGACGATCTCTCCCGCCGCGCCGCCGCAGAAACAGGAACAACCGATACGCTGATCGCGCACCGGCTGTTCCTGTCAGACGAATGTCCCGTCAGGCAGCGGTAGCGAACATCTCCGGATCAAGCGCCATCAGCGCTTCCGCCCCGCCCTCGATCTTGCGGCGGAGCGCGCCGGCGTCCGGCATGATCCGCTCGGCATAGAAGCGCGCCGTCACCAGCTTGGCCTCCAGATATTTGGCGTCGCCTTCCCCCGCCGCCAGCAGGCGCGCGGCGGCATCGGCCATCCGCAGCCACATCAGCCCCACCGCGACGATGCCCATGATGTGCATATAGGCATAGGCGCCCGCGCCGGCATTATTGGGGTTCTGCATCGCATTCTGCATCAGCCACATGGTCGCGGCCTGCAACTGGCCGTTCGCCTTCTCCAGCGCCTCGGCAAAGCTCGCGAGCTTCGGATTGGCCTTCGCCGCCGTCACCTCTTGCGCCACCGTCGCGAAGAAGGCGCGGATCGCCCGGCCGCCATTCATCGGCAGCTTGCGGCCCACCAGGTCCATCGCCTGGATGCCGTTGGTGCCTTCATAGATCTGGGCGATGCGGGCATCGCGCACATACTGCTCCATGCCCCATTCCCGGATATAGCCATGACCGCCAAAGACCTGCTGCGCGGTCACGGTGACATCGAAGCCCTTGTCGGTCGTATAGCCCTTCACCACCGGCGTGAGCAGCGAGACCATGTCTTCCGCGCTCTGGCGCTCCTCCTCGGTCTGGGCGTTTTCCGACAGGTCGACCTGCATCGCGCTCCACAGGCACAGGGCGCGCAAACCCTCGGTCAGCGCCTTGCCTTCCATCAGCATCCGGCGGACGTCGGGATGGACGAACAGCGTGTCCGCCTTTTCCTGCGGTTCGGCCGGGCCGGTCAGCGCCCTGCCCTGGCGGCGGTCATGCGCATAGTGGACGGCGTTCTGATAGGCGACCTCGGCCTGGCCAAGCCCCTGCAGGCCCACGCCCAGGCGCGCGGCGTTCATCATGATGAACATGGCGGCGAGGCCCTTATTCTCCTCGCCCACCATCCATCCGGTCGCGCCGTCATAGTTCATGACGCAGGTGGAATTGCCATGCAGGCCCATCTTGTGCTCGATGGAACCGCAGGACAGGGCATTGCGCGTGCCGAGCGATCCGTCATCGTTCACCAGCACCTTGGGCACCACGAACAGCGAGATCCCCTTGCTGCTTTCCGGCGCGCCCGGCGTCTTGGCGAGGACGAGGTGGATGATGTTCTCCGTCAGGTCCTGCTCGCCCGAGGAGATGAAGATCTTCGTGCCCGTGATCGCATAGCTGCCATCGGCATTGGGCACCGCGCGGGTCTTGATAAGGCCCAGGTCGGTGCCGCATTGCGGCTCCGTCAGGTTCATCGTGCCGGTCCATTTGCCCAACACCATGTTGGGAACATAGGTCTGCTGCTGCTGCGGGCTGCCCTTCGCGATCAGCGCCGAAATCGCGCCATTGGTCAGGCCGTGATACAGTTCGAAGCCCTGATTGGCCGACAGCACATATTCGGCAAAGGCGGTGGAGAGGATGGAGGGCATCCCCTGCCCGCCAAATTCCACCGGCGCGTGCAGCGTCGTCCAGCCGGCGTCCACATATTTGTCGAACGCATCCTTGAAGCCCGGCGGGGTGGTGACGGAACCGTCCGGGTTGCGCACGCAGCCGACCTGATCGCCGACCTGATTGAGCGGAAACAGCACCTCCGCGGCAAACTTGCCGCCTTCCTCCAGCACCGCGCCCACCAGATCGGACGTGACGCCTTCAAAGCCGGGCATGTTGGCATAGCGGTCCAGACCCACGACATGCTCGATGACGAACAGCGTATCACGGACGGGGGCGGTATAGCGGGGCATGGGACTCTCCGTTTCTTATGATGTCTTGCGGCTGGCCGCGCAGGATGCGCGGCGCAGCCCGATCAATTGCCTGATTCGACCAGGGCGACGAAGGACGACAATTCCGCAATCGCGGCTTCGATATCGGCCCTTTGCCGGGTCAGCAGGTCGATACGCGCGCGGCATTTCTCGATCGTGACGCGCCGCTGCGCTTCCCGGCCATCGTCCAGATCGTAAAGGTCGATCATCTCGCGGATCTCGGCCAGGCTGAACCCGACCCGCTTGCCGCGCAATATCCAGGCCAGGCGCGCCCGGTCGCGACGCGAATAGATGCGCGCCAGCCCTTGCCGCCGGGGGGAGATCAGCCCTTCATCCTCGTAGAAGCGCAGGGCGCGGGCAGTGACGCCGAATTCCTCCGAAAGATCGGAAATCGTGTAGCTTTCCCGGTCGGAAAGGTCGGGCATCTCGACGCCCGCAATCTGGACAGCACGGTTCATGCCTGTTTTTCTATTTGACGTTTACGTTCACGTCAAGTCGTCCACCTTCTATCCGCCGCAGAGCGTGCCGCCACGACGATCGGTCGCCACGGCTGCCGCGCGCGGATCATTGCCGATCCGGGGCAGCGACACGCCCGCCAGCGATCCCCGGCCGCTGCACAGCGCATCGCATGCCATGTCCACAACGCCGGGCAACGCGATCCGATCCCCTTCATAATCGGCCACGACGATGCAGCCGGATCGGCCGGAGAAATGGAGGATCAGCTTGTCGCCCGCACGCCGGGCCGTGCCCTCGCCCCGACAGGACTGTTCCGTCCCGAACACCGCCTCCATGCCGAAACGATATGGCTTCTGCGCCGGCCCCGGGATCAGGCACAGCAGGTCGCGGCCAGCCTCATGGGGTCGCTGATAAAGGCCGACGGGGGAGATTGCGCGCGGATCGGCAATCGCGCCGCTTGCGATCGCCGCCCGCTCCAGCGCGGAGGCTTGCGGGGGCGGCGTGCCGTGATCGCCGGGCGCGGCGGCATCCCCGCCGCCGCATGCCGCCAACGCGGCGAGCATGGGCAGAAGGATGAACCGGTCAGCCCTCGCCATCGACCCTTTCCAGCCCATCGGGGAGGACCCGACGGAAGAAACAGCTGCGCTCCCCGGTATGGCAGGCCGGCCCGTCCGCGCGCGCGATCAGCCAGACCGCGTCCTGGTCGCAATCGATGCGGATATCCTCGACATGCAGCATGTTGCCGGAGGTTTCGCCTTTCTTCCACAGCGACTGGCGGCTGCGCGACCAGAAATGGGCGATCCGGGTTTCGATGGTCAGCGCCAGCGCCAGCGCATTCATATGCGCCAGCATCAGCACCGTGCCGTCGCCGGCATCGGTCACGACCGCCGTCACCAGCCCGTCACCGTCATATTTCGGATCGAGCGCCAGCCCGGTATCGCGTGCCTGTTCCATGGTGAGGCTATAGAATGGCCGATGCCCGTTGCGAAGGGGAAATGGACAGGTGTAAAGCCTAGCCAACCTGCCTTGCAAAACAATGGCTGTTGCATTGATTGCAATGGACATTGCAGTGCAGCATCTTCAGTGGAACGTCATGACTCAACATCGGACCATCATGGAAGCCATCGTCACCCGCCGCTGCATCGAGGCGACGTACAACAAGATGACGGTGAAACTGGCACCGCATATTCTCTACACCCGCCATGACGAGCTGTTCATCGACGCGGTGACGGTGGAGCGGGAAGGCGAGCCCCCGCGTGAGTTGAAGCTCGGCACATTCAAGCTGGCGGGCCTGGCCGTGCGCGAACTGACCCCCATCGCCTTCGACAAGTCAGAGGTCTTCAACGCCGAAGAGGAAAAATATGCCGGCGTGACCCTGCTCGCCGTCGATTGAGACCTTCCCGGCCGGCCGTGGTGCTCCTCCTCGGCTGAGATGCTTCTCGCAGACCGAAACCGCGCCCTGGCGGGCCTTGCGACCTGCCGATCGCCCGGCGGCATCTGCGTCGGATTATGACAGGGGCCTGCAACGCTCCCCATGAACGGCTACGGTCCGCGTTCCTGCCGGCATCCATTGCCGAGCTTCGAGCATGCGCGGCGCCTTGATGCGATCGGCATCCGCGAGGATCACGCCCCTGGCGCCGCCCATCGGAAGGCCCGCCATCGCATTCCTGTAGGGCGGATCGACATTCAACTCTCTTGAATGATTGAGCTATGTTTATTCCAATTCGTCATGCTGAACGTGTTTCAGGATCTATCGCGCCTCCTGAAGCCATCACGCATGTGGAGGAATGGATGCTGAAACACGTTCAGCATGACGATGGTCCTGGCCGTAGCCAACCTACCCTCTTCTGAATGTCGATCCGCCCTAGTTCATGCCGCGCGAGAGGTTCCACCCGCCCGCGCAACTCCCCGGCGTCGAGTGCCCGTCCCGGACGGTCGACCGCTACAGGACGGCCACAGGCCGGGTGACGCACGCGCCTGCGGAAACAGTCCCTGCTCGCCGATACCCGAAGAAAGCGCTGCGCGGCGCGGCACCAGCGCCGGCACCGGCACCGGCACCGGTGCCGCGATCCGTCAGCCGCGACCGATCAATGCCTGCGCCATGGCGTCGGCGACATCGGCGGCCGGGCGTCCGCTCACCTTGCTTTCCTGCCAGATCGCGAAAAGCCGCTCGGGGATGCGGGCGATGCGGCCATAGACCTCATCCCGGTCGCCCTGCCCCAGATATTCCAGCGCGACATTGATGATGCCGCCGGCGTTGATGACATAGTCCGGCGCGTAGAGGATGCCGCGTTCGTGCAGCAGCGCCGCGTCCTGCGGGGTCGCGATCTGGTTGTTGGCGCCACCCGCCACGACCGGCGCGCCCAGCAGCGGAATGGAATGGCGATTGAGCACCGCGCCCAGCGCATTGGGGCTGAACACATCCGCTTCGACGCCGACGATGCTGTCCGTATCGGCCAGCTGCGCGCCCAGCTCGGCCGCAAGCGCCTTTGCCCGGTCGATATTGACGTCCGCCAGCGTCAGCCGCGCACCATCCTTCGCCAGATGCCGCGCCAACCCGCCGCCGACGCTGCCCACGCCCTGGATGGCGACATGCACGCCGGCCATGTCGTCGCGCCCCATGGCCTGCTTCACGGCTGCCTTGACGCCCAGATAGACACCATAGGCCGTGAAAGGCCCCGGATCGCCACCGGCGCTGCCCGCCGCGACCGGCAGGCCGGAGACATGCCGAGTCGCCCTGGCAATCGTCATCATATCCGATTCGGAGATTCCGACATCCTCGGCCGTGACATAGCGCCCGCCAAGCGATTCGACGCAGCGGCCAAAGGCCTCCAGCATCTGCGGCGTCTTGGTGCGACCGGCATCCGCGAGGATCACGCCCTTGGCGCCGCCCATCGGCAGGCCCGCCATCGCATTCTTATAGCTCATGCCGCGCGACAGGCGCAGGGCATCGGTGATGGCGTCCGCCGTGTCGCCATAATGCCAGAAGCGCACGCCGCCCGCGCCCGGCCCCAGGGCGGTCGAATGCACCGCGACCAGCGCCGTCAGCCCGCTCGCGCGATCGCGGAACAGGTGAACATCCTCATGGTCATCGAAGTCGGGGAGATCCCAGGGAGTCGTCATGGCACTCTCGAAATATAATTACGAGAATCGGTAATAATATGCCTTGCCGGGATTTTCCAGCCCAAAGCGGCAACAATGCCCGTGCCGGCCATGATTGGCCGCCCATCGGGGGATTTCCGCATGATGGAAGGGAGGAAATGGGGCGATCGAGGGGTCTTGAACCCCCGACCTCTGGTACCACAAACCAGCGCTCTAACCAACTGAGCTACGATCGCCATGCCACGCTTTCCGCGCGGAAGGCGGCACATAAGGCGGGCCGCACCCCAGCGTCAAGCATCCTTTTTGCGGTTGCGGACAAAGCTGCCGGACAAAGCCCCGGGAAGGCCATGAGCGCCATCCCCCCATGAAGGGCGCGCAAAGAAAGCCGCCGGTCGCGCAAAGGAAAAGGGCGAGGCCCACCGGCCCCGCCCTTTTCGATTTCATCCGCTGGCCCGGCAAACCGGACCGCGATGGATCAAGCTGTCAGTTGACAGCGTCCTTCAGGCCCTTGCCGGCCTTGAACTTCGGCTGGCTGGACGCCTTGATCGTCATGGTCTCGCCGGTACGCGGGTTGCGGCCGGTGGACGCCTTGCGCTTGGAAACCGAAAAAGTACCGAAACCGACCAGACGCACTTCGTCGCCCTTCTTCAGCGCGCCCGTGATCGAATCGAAAACGCTCTCAACGGCCTTGGTGGCGTCGCTCTTGCTGAGGCCGCTGCCATCCGCGACTGCGCTAATCAAATCCTGTTTGTTCATGCCTTGGGAACCCCCTTGTTTGTTGTTGCTAATAGGAATCGCGGCGTAAGGCGGGCAATAAAGGCGTGGAAATTTTGCGCTGTCAAAGGGAAAGCGACAAAAGTGGCCTGACAATACCACTTTTGCGCTATATGTCCGGAAATCCTTGGTTAATGCCGCAAAGCAGCATCATTTTCCGGGCTGTGCCCAGGTCTGGGCTGGGCCGCCAGATCATCTTCCTCCGTCCAAGCGATCGCTTCCAGCGGGGCGACGAGCGCCCGCGCCAGCACCTGGTCGACATGCTCGACCGGGATGATTTCCAGCCCTTCGCGGACATTGGCCGGGATTTCCGCCAGGTCCTTTTCATTTTCCTGCGGGATCAGCACGGTCTTGATGCCACCGCGCAACGCGGCCAGCAGCTTCTCCTTCAGGCCCCCGATCGGCAATACCCGGCCGCGCAGGGTCACTTCGCCCGTCATCGCCACATCCTTGTGAACGGGGATGCCGGTCAGCGTGCTGACGATGGACGTCACCATGCCGATGCCCGCCGACGGACCGTCCTTGGGCACCGCGCCTTCGGGCAGGTGGATGTGGATATCCTTGCGGTTGAACAGGCTCGGCTTGATGCCATAGCCGGGCGAGCGCGCCTTCACATAGGACCATGCGGCCTGGATCGATTCGGTCATCACATCGCCCAGCTTGCCGGTCGTGCGGATCGCGCCCTTGCCGGGCACCGTCACCGACTCGATGGTCAGCAACTCGCCGCCCACTTCCGTCCAGGCAAGGCCGGTCACGGCGCCGATCTGGTTCTCCTCCTCGCCCATGCCGTGGCGGAACTTGCGCACGCCGGCATAGTCGGCCAGATTCTCCGGCGTGATCGTCACCTGCTTATAGACGCCTTCAAGGATCTTGCGCAGCGCCTTGCGGGCGAGACGCGCAATCTCGCGCTCCAGCGTGCGGACGCCCGCCTCGCGGGTATAATAGCGGATGAGGTCGCGCACGGCGCCTTCGGTGACGACGAACTCCTCATCCTTCAGGCCATGCGCCTCGATCTGCTTGGGCAGCAGGTGGCGCTGGGCGATCTCGACCTTTTCGTCCTCGGTATAGCCTTCCAGCCGGATGATCTCCATGCGGTCGAGCAGCGGCTGCGGCAGGTTGAGGCTGTTCGCGGTGGTCACGAACATCACGTCCGAAAGATCGACGTCGATCTCCAGATAATGGTCCTGGAACTTGGCATTCTGTTCCGGGTCGAGCACTTCGAGCAGCGCCGACGCCGGATCGCCGCGGAAATCCTGGCCCAGCTTGTCGATCTCATCCAGCAGGAACAGCGGGTTCATCGTCCCCGCCTTTTTCAGGTTGGTGACGATCTTGCCCGGCAGCGAGCCGATATAGGTGCGCCTGTGGCCACGGATTTCCGCTTCGTCGCGCACGCCGCCCAGCGACTGGCGCACGAATTCGCGGCCCGTGGCTTTTGCGATGCTGCGGCCGAGCGAGGTCTTGCCCACGCCCGGAGGGCCGACGAGGCACAGGATCGGCCCCTTCAGCTTGTTGGTGCGCGCCTGGACCGCGAGATATTCGATGATCCGGTCCTTGACCTTTTCCAGCGCGAAATGATCCGCATCCAGGATTTCCTGCGCGCGCTTGAGGTCGGTCTTCACCTTCCCCTTCTTGCCCCAGGGCAGGCCGAGCAGCACGTCGAGATAGTTGCGCACCACGGTCGCCTCGGCGGACATGGGCTGCATGGTCTTGAGCTTCTTCAGCTCGCCCGTCGCCTTGGCGCGCGCCTCCTTGCTGAGCTTGAGCTTGGCGATCTTCTGCGTCAGCTCGGCCAGCTCGTCGGCGTCCTCGCCTTCGCCATTGCCCAGTTCGCGCTGGATCGCCTTCAGCTGCTCGTTCAGATAATATTCGCGCTGGGTCTTCTCCATCTGGCGCTTCACGCGGCCGCGGATCTTCTTTTCGACCTGCAGGACACCCAGCTGCCCTTCCATGAAGGCAAAGACCATTTCCAGCCGCTTGATCGGATCGATCTCGACCAGCAGCGCCTGCTTGTCGGCAACCTTGACGTTGATGTTCGCGGCGACCGCATCGGCCAGCTTCGAGGCATCCTCGATCTCGCGCAGCTGCACCGGCGTTTCGGCCGGCAGCTTCTTGTTGAGCTTCGCGTAATTTTCGAACTGCTCGGCCACCGAGCGCATCAGCGCCTCGGCCTCCGGCCCCTCGGCCTCGCCTTCCTTCAGCAGGCCGATCTGGGCGACGAGATGATCGGGCTCCGTCACCACCGCTTCCAGCTTCGCGCGCTGCTTGCCTTCCACCAGCACGCGCACGGTGCCGTCGGGCAGCTTCAGCAACTGCAGCACGGTGGCGATGACGCCGGTGTCGTACAGCGCATCGCGATCGGGATCGTCCTCGGCCGGGTCGAGCTGCGACACGAGGAAGATGTCCTTGTCGGCTTCCATGGCCTTTTCGAGCGCGGCGACGCTCTTGTCGCGCCCCACGAAGAGGGGGACGATCATCTGCGGGAACACGACGATGTCGCGCAGCGGCAGCAGGGGGTAACTGATAATCATCTTATCTCCATACGGCCATCATAGGACCGTTCGAAGCCTATATGGGACGAACGAGATTAACGATCAATGTCCCGCCGGACGGTTGCAGCAGGTAGATCGTTACCGTACTATATATGCAATACAGAAGGAAGATCGCCATGCCATTGCTTCCATTGCATATATGGGCGCCCAGCCCGGTCGCGCCGGCGGTGATGATCGTCTTTCTGTCCGGCGCGGCATTGTTCGTCACCCTTCTGATCGTCACCCGCCTGCGCCGGGGAGGATCGTCCGGGGGCGGCGAAACGCGGGACTGGACATCCATGCTGGGGGTCGCCGCGCAGGGACTCGCCATCGCGCTGTGCAGCGGTCCGCTCAGGATTGCCGGCCCCTTCCTGCCCAGGGCGCAGGCGCCAAGGCTGGTCGCCGTCGCGGCGCTGATGCTGCTGACCGTCGGCCTGTTCGGCTGGGCCACGCGGGCGATGGGACGGAACTGGGCCATCGTCGCCCGCACCCGCGCGGATCACCAACTGGTCACGGGCGGCCCATTCGCGATGATGCGCAACCCCATCTATGTCGCGCTGTTCGCCTTCATGCTGGCGATGGCCGTCGCCACCGGCCATCTTCAGGCGCTGGTCATCGCCCTGCCGCTCTACGCCATCGGCACGGCCATCCGCGTCCGGCGCGAGGAGGCGCTGCTACGCGCGCATTTCGGCGCCAGCTATGATGCCTATGCCGCGCGCGTCCCGCGATTCCTGCCCGGCCTTTTCTGACCGGCCTTTTTAACGATCAGAACGGCAGCTTGAAGCCGGGGGGAAGCGGCAGGCCGCTGGTCATCTTGCTCATTTCGGCCTGGCTGACTTCGTCCGCCTTCTTGCGCGCATCGTTGAACGCGGCGGCGACCAGATCCTCGACCATCTGCTTTTCGGACGGCTGGAGCAGCGATTCATCGATGTCGACGCCGACGATCCGGCCCTTGGCTGTCGCCCGCACCTTCACGATGCCGCCGCCCGAAACGCCCTCGACCTCGATCTTGTCGAGATTGTCCTGCGCCTTGGTCAGCTCTTCCTGCACACGGCTTGCCATGCCAAGGATTTCATTGAGGTCTTTCATGCACTTGCACTCCACTGTTCAGTTGCGTCCACCTCCAGCAGTTCAGCGCCGGGAAAGGCGCCCAATGCGGCGCGGACGATGGGGGTTTGAAGAATGGCATCGCGCGCCTGCGCCTCGCGGTCGCGCTCCTGCTCCAGCAATGTCGGGGCCGCCGGGCCGTCACCGGCACCCACCTGCCAGCCCGTGCCTGTCAGTTCCCTGAGGGCCTGCGTCAGCTCGCGATTGAAATCGGCGGAGAGCGGCTGGACCGGGCGGATATGCAGTTCCGGCGGCGCATAGCGCACCAGCCCGACACAATCGTGCAGGTTCTGCGCCATCTGCCCCTTGCCCACTTCCCACAGCTTTTCGATGAGCGCGGGGAAATCGGCGGGGGGCGTCGGACCCGATGGTTCCGGCGGCGCCATGTCTTGCGGCGTGGCGGCCTGCGGCGCTGCTACGGCCTGCGGTGCGAACATATCCGGCTCGGGCGGCGCGGCCTGCGACGCCTGCTCCTGCGGCAGGCCGCCGCCCTCGCGCAGCAGCCGCGCCAGTTCGCCCGGGTCAGGCAGGGTCGCGGCATGCACGACGCGCAGCAGCGCCATCTCGCACGCCTCGATCGGCATGGCGGCGCTCGCCACCTCGTCATGCCCCTTGAGCAGCAGCTGCCACAGCCGATGGAGCGGCGCGAAGCCCATCGCGCTCGCCCACTCGGCGATCTGTTCGCGCTCCTCGGCGGACTGGGCGGGATTGCTGTCGGTCCGCCCGGCCTTGGCCACGGTGATCGCATGGACCATTTCCAGCAGCCCGCGCATCAACGCCAGCGGCTCCACGCCCAGGTCATGATGGTCGCGCACCGCCGCCAGCACCGGCCCGGCCTGCCCTTCCAGGATCAGCCCCATCAGCCGCCGCACCGCGCCGCGATCCGACAGGCCCAGCATCTCGCGCACCTGCGCCGCCGTCACCAAAGCGGCCTCGCCGCCGCCTTCGGCATGGGCGATGGCCTGGTCCAGGATCGACAGGCCATCGCGCGCGGAGCCTTCGGCCGCCTGCGCGATCAGCGCCAGCGCCTCCTCCTCCGCCTGCACACCCTCGGCCCCCACCACATGGGCGAAATGCGCGGCAAGCTGCTCGGCCGAAATGCGTCGCAGGTCGAAGCGCTGGCAGCGGGACAGCACCGTCACCGGCACCTTGTTCACCTCTGTCGTGGCGAACAGGAACTTCACATGTTCAGGGGGTTCTTCCAGGGTCTTGAGAAGCGCATTGAACGCATTCTTCGACAGCATGTGGACTTCGTCGATGATGTAGACCTTATAGCGCGCCGACACCGCGGCATAGCGCACCGCCTCGATGATCTCGCGCACATCGTCCACGCCGGTATGGCTGGCGGCGTCCATCTCGATCACGTCGATATGGCGGCCCTCGGCGATCGCGCGGCAGGGCTCGCAGACGCCGCAGGGGTCGATGGTCGGCCCGCCCTGCCCGTCCGGGCCGATGCAGTTCAGCGCCTTGGCGATCAGCCGCGCGGTCGATGTCTTGCCCACCCCGCGCACGCCGGTCATCAGGAAGGCATGGGCCAGCCGGCCGCGCTGGATGGCGTTGCCCAGCGTGCGCACCATCGCATCCTGGCCGATCAGTTCGGCGAAGGTCTGCGGGCGATATTTGCGCGCAAGGACGCGATAGGGCTGCGGTGAATCGGACATGGAGCCGGTCTAGAGCCTTTCCACATCGAGCGGAAACGCTCTTTCTTTTGTGGTCGCATTTTCGAACCGAATGACCGCTCCACAGTCATTGCCGAAAATGCTCTCGCCGTTCCGCCCGAACATGTCGAAGGCGGGAAGAGACAAGGTGGGAGCCGGAACGACCCGCGGCAAAATCGTTGTGGCTGCTTCCGTCAGGACCTGACCAAGTTGGCGACGACCACGTCCGCCCGACTCCCGGGCGGGCATATGGCGGATCATCCCCGCCAGCGCAAGGGGCGGGCTATTGCGCCGGGCGGTTGTGGATATTGGCCAGGGTGCCGATGGCGGCGGAGGCGGCCTCGGCGATCACCGCTTCGGCCGCCTCGCCCGTCGCCTTCGGCCGGTCGAGATAGATGGCCAGCACATAATCCTGCCCCTCCGGCGAACGCAGCACCGCGACATCGTTCCAGGCATTGGTACAGGTGCCCATCTTGTGCCCCGCGCTCCACCCGTCGGGCAGGCCGGCGCGGATGCGGCGGTTGCCCATGGTGGTGCCGTCCATCCAACCGCGCAGCGTCGCCGCCGCGCCCTGTGGCATGTCCTGGAACAGCAGCCGCGCCATCAGGATCGCCATCGCCTGCGGACTGGTGGTGTCGCGCGGATCGCCCTGCGCATTTTCATTGAGCATAGGTTCGGTGCGATCCAGCCGCGTCACCTCGTCGCCATGGGCGCGGATGAAGCCGGTCAGCCCTTCCGGCCCGCCGGTCAGCGGCAGCAGCATGTTGGCCGCGCTGTTGTCGCTCAGCTGCACCGCCGCCTTGGCAAGGTCGCCGATCGCCATGCGGCCTGCCTTCAGGTTCGCCTTCACCGCCGGCGCATAGTCCAGCACATCTTCCTTGCGGATCGGCAGAGTGCCCTCCAGCCCGTAGCGTCCCTTCTCGGCCCCCATCAGCACAGCGGCGGCCAGCGGCGCCTTGAACGTCGAGCACATCGCGAAGCGTTCCTCGCGGTTGAAGCCCAGCAGCAGCTTGCCCTGCGCATCGACCAGCGCGATGCCCAGCCGCCCGCCCGAATCCTGCTCGATGGCGGCCGGGTTCCGCCCGCTCGCCTTCACCGGCGCTTCCAGATAATCGAGCCGCAGGCGTGGCCGCGCCCCATCCTGCATGGCGTCCTGCGCGGCGGACGCGCCCGGCAAAAGCGCCAGCCCAGCCACCATCAGCCCAGCCGCCATCAACCCCGCCGCCATCGGTCCCGCCCCGATCAAACGCATCGTCTTCCCCTACATGCCCTGCATATTATGCGCGCCCGCCGGGATGCGCACGGTCAGCGAATCCAGCGACTCGTCGAGCACGATCTGGCAGGCGAGACGGCTGGTGCGCGTGGCGAAGGCGGCCAGGTCCAGCATGTCCTCCTCGCTCTCGCTCGCCCTGGGCAGCCTGGCGAAATCGTCCGCGCACACGATCACATGGCAGGTGGAACAGGCCATCTGCCCCTCGCATGTCCCTTCCAGCGGCTGGCCGTCGGCCTGCGCGATATCGAGCAGGGTCGTCCCCGCCGGGGCCGTGACCTCCCGCCTGGTCTCGCCATCGGCGCTGATGAAGGTGACGCGGATCATGATGCGAGGCTCCCAGTCACGGTTTTCAGTCACGACATTGCGGTCACGACAGGCCCTGCCGGCTTGCCGCTTCGTTGATCGCCCTGGCAGCCTCTTCCAGTTCGTCCGGCGTCGTGTACCGGCCAAAGCCGATTCGCACCGATCCGCGCGCCTGTGCTTCCGTCAGCCCCAGCGCCCTCAACACATGGCTAGGCCGACCCGAGCCACTGGCGCAAGCACTGCCGAGCGAAAAAGCCACATTGCGGCATTCCGACAACAGCCGCGCACCGTCCAGCCCCTCGCGCCGGATGTTGAGATTGCCCTGATAGCGCTGCGTTTCGCTGCCATTGAGCGTCCAGCCGGAAAACAGCCGTGCCGCCTGCGCCCGGAGCGCCACGACATGGGCGGCATCGGCCTCGCGCCGGGCGACCAGCAACCGCGCCGCCGCGCCAAAGCCCGCGCACAGCGCCGGCGACAGGGTGCCGGACCGAAGCCCCCCTTCCTGCCCGCCGCCATGGATGACGGGGGAGAGCGTGACGCCATCGCGCACCCACAGCGCCCCTATACCCTTGGGGCCATGGACCTTGTGCCCGCTGATCGCGACCATATCGCATCCC
The DNA here is from genome assembly GCF_037154135.1 of Sphingobium aquiterrae. Lineage (NCBI taxonomy): Bacteria > Pseudomonadati > Pseudomonadota > Alphaproteobacteria > Sphingomonadales > Sphingobiaceae > Sphingobium > Sphingobium aquiterrae. Next base: position 71,026 of record NZ_JBANFL010000014.1, on the reverse strand, counting down.
GCCGGGATCGGCACGCGGCCATAGCCCTGCACGGCGTCGCACAGGAAGGTCGCGCCCGCCGCATGAGCGAGCGCGATCAGGCGATCGATCGGCTGGATCACGCCGATTTCATTATTCACCAGCATGGCGACCACCAGCGACACGCCGGGCACGATCGCCCGCGCCGCCGCGCCCATGTCCACCAGCCCGTCGGATGCCACCGGCAGGACGGTCACGGAACGGCCCGCCCTGTGCAACGCCTCCACAGTATCGAGAACGGCGGCATGCTCGGTCGCGATGGTGACGATGCCGCCCGGCGGCGCGCCCTGGATCGCGATGTTGAGCGCCTCCGTCGCGCCGGAGGTGAAGACCAGCCGGCCGCCCTCCAGCCCAAGCGCGCGCACCACATCGGCCCGCGCGACCTCGACCGCCGCCGCCGCCGCGCGACCCGGGGCATGGGCGCTGTGCGGGTTGGCGAACTGGTCGCGCAGCCATGGCAGCATCGCGTCGAAGGCTTCGGGCGCGAGCGGCGTCGTCGCCTGATAGTCGAGATAGATCGCCGTCTTCTTCACCGCGCCGCGCCTTTGGCGATATCCCGCCATGCCGCAAGGAAGCGTTCCAGATCGGCGCGGGCGGTGGACGGGCCGAAGCTCACCCGCACGACCTCGCCCGCCACCGCCTCGTCCCAGCCCATGGCAGTCAGCACATGGCTGGCCTTCAGCGTGCCCGACGAGCAGGCGCTGCCGGCGGAAACGGCGATGCCGGCCATGTCGAACCGGATCAGCTGCGCCCGCGCGGACACGCCGGGCATGCGATAGGAGGCGATGGTCGGGATGCGCGCGGCGCCGGCGGCGACCACCTCTCCCCCTTCCTGCACGATGGCGGCATCCAGCCAGCCGCGCAGTTCGGCGGCATGGTCCAGCCAGTCGCGCGGCGCCTCCAGCGCGGCGGCCATGGCGAGGATGGCGGGGGCATTTTCCGTGCCCGCGCGATAGCCCCGTTCCTGCCCGCCGGTCGCTTCCAACAACGCCAGATCGCGCACCAGCAGCGCGCCGACACCGGGCGGCCCGCCGAATTTATGGGCGCTCACCGCGATCAGATCGGCCTGCGGCAGCGCCAGCTTGCCGGCGCTCTGCGCGCAATCGGCGAACAGGATCGCGCCTTCCGGCACGAGCGTTTCGAGCGGCTGGATGACGCCGGTCTCATTGTTCACATGCTGGATGGCGAGGAGGAGCCGCCCCTCGCCCTGCTGTTCATGCCCTTGAAGGACAAGCACGCCCTGCGCGTTCACCGCCAGCCGCGGCCGGCCGGGCGTCACCCGCAGCACCGCGTCATGCTCGACCGGCGATGTCATGATGCGCTCCGCCTTGGCGCGGCCCAGCGCGATGGCAATCGCCTCGCTCGCGCCCGATGTGAACAATATCTCGCCGCCCCAGCCGAGCGCCGCCGCGATCCGTGCGCGCGCCTCCTCCAGCCGGGCGCGCGCCGCGCGGCCTTCGGCATGGGGAGAGGATGGATTGGCCCAGTGCGCCATCTCCCGCATCATCGCCGCGCATGCCTGCGGCAGCATCGGCGTGGTTGCCGCATGGTCCAGATAGAGACGGTCTAAAACGGCCAAAATGGGATGATCACTCACAAAGATTGCGAAAAGGGCACCGGCTTCTATATAGCCCTCCCATCATCCATCGCCATCGCGAAAGCGCCGGCCATGCTTTCCCTCAGATCGCATGTGTCGACCGACCAGACCAGAAAGCATTTCGCCGCGCCATGCCAGACGTCATTTTCCCCGGACCCGAAGGCCGCCTCGAAGGTCGTTTCAGCCCGCCGCCGCGCCCCCGCGCACCTGTCGCCATGATCCTGCACCCGCATCCCGCGAGCGGCGGCACCATGAACGACCGCATCACCCAGGCGCTCTACAAGACCTTCGTGAAGCGCGGCTTCGCGACCTTGCGCTTCAACTTCCGCGGCGTGGGCCGCAGCCAGGGCACGTTCGACAATGGCGTGGGCGAACTGTCCGACGCCGCCGCCGCGCTCGACTGGGTGCAGAGCTTCCATCCCGAGGCGCAGACCACCTGGATCGCCGGCTTCAGCTTCGGCGCGTGGATCGGCATGCAGCTGCTGATGCGCCGTCCGGAAATCCGCGGCTTCATCTCGGTGGCCCCGCCGGCCAATATGTACGACTTCTCGTTCCTCGCGCCCTGCCCGTCATCGGGCATCTTCGTCCAGGGCACGAATGACGATGTGGTGACGGCCAGCGCCGTACAGAAGCTGGTGGACAAGCTGCGCACGCAGAAGGGCATCACCATCCATCATGACGAAATCCGTGGCGCCAACCACTTTTTCGAGCATGAGCTGGATCAGCTGATGAAGTCGGTCGACAATTATCTCGACATGCGCCTCGCGCCGGATTCGCCCATTCGCTGAGCGGACGGGATCGTACGGGACGGTAGTCTGCCCTGCCCCCTTCAGCCCATGCAGAAGGCGCAGAGCTTGTTGCCGTCCAGATCGCGGACATAGCAGAAATACCAGTCCGGGCCGCGCGCGCCCGGCGCCCCTTCATCCGTGCCGCCCAGTTGCAGGGCGTGCGCATGAAAGGCATCGACCTCCGCCCGCGTGTCGCAACCAAAGGCGAACATGGCGCCGTTGCCCACGGTGGCCGGTGCCCTGTCAAACGGCCCGAGCACGGCAAAGTTGATCGTGCCCTCGCGGCCATAGACCCGGCCGCCGGAGGGATGCTCGAACATGGGTGTCATGCCCACGCCGCCCAGCAGGGCGTCGTAAAAGGCCTTCGCCCCCTCCAGCCGGTTCGAACCGACCGTGGCATAAGACATCACGGCCATGGCAACCTCCCTCCCGTCCTGCGTTCAGTTGACCGGGATCGCCCAGATCGCGACATTGCCGAACATCACCGCCGCCGCGACGATCATCAGCCAGCCCTGCTTCCGCTCGCCACGCCGCACGATCAGGTAGGTGCCCCCCGCGCCCAGAGCCAGGCCCGCCAGCATCAGCAGCGACAATATCGTTCCACTCATTCCGCTCATATCGCCCCGGTCCACTTTGCGATGCGTGGCTTACCCGGCGATTTGGCCGGTGGCAATTATGTGACATCGCGCCTAGAGAGGCGCTGACCCCGAATCGGCCAGGGAACCGCCACCGACCATGCGTATCGCCATCGCCTCCGACCATGCCGCCGTCGCGCTGAAGGCGCTCCTTGCCGACTGGCTGCGCGCGCAGGGGCATGAGGTGAACGACCTTGGCCCGGCCACCGCCGACCGTGTCGATTATCCCGATTATGGCTATAAGCTGGCCGCCGCCATTGCCGATGGCACCGCCGAACGCGGCGTGGCGCTGTGCGGATCGGGCATCGGCATTTCCATCGCGGTGAACCGCAACCCGGCCTGCCGCTGCGCGCTGGTCGACAATCCTTTCACGGCGCAGCTTTCGCGCGAGCATAATGACGCCAATGTCATCGCCATGGGCGCCCGCCTGATCGGCGAGGACATGGCCAAGGCCACGCTCGACGCCTTCCTTGCCACGCAATTCGAAGGCGGGCGCCATGCCGGCCGTGTCGACAAGCTCTCCAACCCCTCCTGCTGAAAGGACCGCCCATGACCAGCAGCCCCGCAGTCTCCGCCGCAAATGACATCCGTTCCGACGGTTTCTTCACCCGCGGCGTGGGCGAAGCCGACCCGGCCGTCGCCGCCGCCATCGGCCATGAGCTGAAGCGCGAGCAGAACCAGATCGAGCTGATCGCTTCTGAAAACATCGTCAGCCAGGCCGTGCTGGAGGCGCAGGGCAGCGTCTTCACCAACAAATATGCCGAAGGCTATCCGGGCAAGCGCTATTATCAGGGCTGCGCGCCGTCGGACGAGGTGGAGCAGATCGCCATCGACCGCGCCAAGCAGCTCTTCGGTTGCGGCTTCGTCAACGTCCAGCCGCATTCGGGCGCGCAGGCCAATGGCGGCGTGATGCTGGCGCTGACCAAGCCGGGCGACACGATCATGGGCCTCAGCCTCGATGCCGGCGGCCACCTGACCCATGGCGCCAAGCCCGCCATGTCGGGCAAATGGTTCAACGCCGTGCAATATGGCGTGCGCGAAGACACCCACCTGATCGATTACGATCAGGTCGAGGCGCTGGCGAAAGAGCACAAGCCCACCCTGATCATCGCGGGCGGCAGCGCCTATCCCCGCCATATCGATTTCGCCCGCTTCCGCGCGATCGCGGATCAGGTCGGCGCGATCTTCATGGTCGACATGGCACATTTCGCCGGCCTCGTCGCCGGCGGCGTCCACCCCACCCCCTTCGGCCACGCCCATGTCGTGACCACCACCACGCACAAGACCCTGCGCGGCCCGCGCGGCGGCATGATCCTAACCGATGACGAGGCGATCGCGAAGAAGATCAATTCGGCAGTGTTCCCCGGCCTTCAGGGCGGCCCGCTGATGCATGTCATCGCCGCCAAGGCCGTGGCCTTCGGCGAAGCGCTGACGCCCGAGTTCAAGGCCTATGCCAAGGCCGTCGTCGTCAATGCGCAGGCGCTGGCCGCAAAGCTGGAGCAGCGCGGCCTTGCCGTCGTCTCCGGCGGCACGGACACGCATCTCGCCCTCATCGACCTGCGCCCCTATGGCATTTCGGGCAAGGACGCGGACGAGGCGCTGGAGCGCAGCTTCATCACCTGCAACAAGAATGGCGTGCCGGGCGACCCGCTGCCGCCGACCAAGACCAGCGGCATCCGCGTGGGCTCGCCCGCCGGCACGACACGCGGCTTCGGCATCGCGGAGTTCCAGGCGATCGGCGACATGATCGCCGACGTGTTGGCCGCAGTGCGCGACAACGGCCCGGAAGGCGACGCGGCGGTCGAGGCCAATGTGCGTGAGCGCGTGACCGCCCTGTGCGCCCGTTTCCCGATCTACGAGGGATAAGCCGGATTGCGGTGCCCCTTTTGCAGCCACGAAGACAGCCAGGTCAAGGATAGCCGCCCGACGGACGACGGCGCGGCGATCCGCCGCCGCCGGCAGTGCGAGGCTTGCGGCGCGCGCTTCACGACGTTCGAGCGCATCCAGCTTCGCGAGGTCTGGGTGCTCAAGAGCGAGGGGCGGCGCGAGGCGTTCGAGCGGGACAAGCTGGCCCGCTCGCTCGCCCTTGCCTGTCGCAAGCGGCCGGTGGATTCCGTGCGCCTGGAAAAGCTGATTTCCGGCATCCAGCGCCAGCTGGAAACCAGCGGCGAGACGGAAGTGACCGCCAAGCAGATCGGCGAGCTGGTGATGGAGGGCCTGAAAGGGCTCGACAGCGTCGCCTATATCCGCTTCGCCAGCGTCTACAAGGATTTCGGCGAGGCCCGCGATTTCGAGGATTTCGCGAGCACGGTGAAGGAAGTGGGGCGTGAGTGAGGGGCGCGGGGCGCCGCCGCTGATCGTCCTCGTCCGTCCGCAACTGGGTGAGAATATCGGCAAGGCCGCGCGGGCGATGCTGAATTTCGGGCTGACCGAAATGCGCATGGTGTCGCCGCGCGACGGCTGGCCCAATCCCGGTGCCGGGCCGGCGGCGGCAGGCGCCGACATCGTGCTAGAAAAGGCGGTGGTGTTCGACACGCTGGCCGACGCGATTGCCGACTGCTCCCATGTCTATGCAACCACGGTGCGCAAGCGCGGCGTGACCAAGCCGGTGATGACGCCGGAGGAAGCCGCGACCCAGATCGTCCGCGCGCCGGGCCGCAGCGCCATCATCTTCGGGCCGGAACGATCCGGGCTGGAAACCGACGACGTCGCCGTGGCGCGCACCATCATCACCGTGCCGATCAACCCGGAATTCGGATCGCTCAACCTGGCGCAGGCGGTGATCCTGTGCGCCTATGAATGGTCGAAAAAGGGCGCACCGTCCGGGGACGAGAGCGACGCGCTCACATCCCCCACCATCACCGACCTGGGCGTGCCCGCGCCGCAGGAAGAGCTGGATGGCATGATCGCCCAGCTGGACGGGATGCTGGAAGAGGCCGGCTATTTCCATCCGCCGGACCGCGCGACGGCGACCCGCCGCACCCTGCGCAACCTGCTGACGAAGCCGGGCTGGAACCATCTGGAAGTGCGCACCCTGCGCGGCGTGCTGTCGTCGCTGGCGAACCCCCACCCGCGCTGATCAGGCGGGCAGCGCATATCCCACTGTCGATTGCGCGATCAGGCGGCTCTCGTCCGACTGCCACAGCCGCACGTCCACGCTCGCCAGTTTCCGCCCCAGCTTGAGCAGCCGCGCGTCGGCAAAAAGAGGCTCCTGCCGGCAGGGGCGAAGGAAGCTGACGGACAGGCTGTTCGTCACCGCCATGCCGACCGGCCCGATATGCGCCAGCACCACGGCATAGGCGGCGACATCGATGAACCCCATCTGCGTCGGCCCCGAAATGATGCCACCGGGCCGGATCATGGACGGCAGCGGGTCCAGCCGCATATGGGCATGGCCATCGCCGATGCTGACCAGTTGCCCCAGGGTGGCGCGCGCCTCCACCGGAAAGGCGCTGTCGAGAAAATCCGCAAGCGACTCGAGGGTCATCCGGACGCGGGGTTGAAAATCATGGGCATGCTGTGACGTCATGGCATCGCTGTAGAGGACAGGCGGCGCAAACGCCATGCGACCAATCGCCAGCCCCCGTGATTCATGCCCGGCGGATGCCCGGCATCACGTCGCTTTCGCCCGGTCCATTGACCGTCAACACTTCCCGCGTCCCGCCTTCAAGATAAAGGCCGGTCAACATCCCGCTGCGATAGGCGCCGGTATCGATGCCGATGCGGTTGCCCCTGTCCTCGACGCCTTCCGAGATGCTGTGGCCATGGACGACGACGACGCCATGGTCCCGCTCGTCCTCCAGGAACTCGTCGCGAATCCACAGCAGGTCGCCGCGCCGCTGCCGTTTGATCGCAACCCCCGGCCTGATACCCGCATGGCAGAAGAGATAGTCGCCCGATCGCGCCGTGAGCGGCAGGCCGCCCATCCATTCGATCCGGTCCATCGGCACCGCCTGACGAAGATCGGCGGCACAGCGGTCGATATCGTCGGCATCATGCGGCGGCGCGACCCCGAAGCTGAGCAGCGTGGCATCGCCGCCGGCCCGCACCCAGGCGCGCATCACCCCCGGTTCGTCCGTCATCGCCCGCAACATCAGCTCTTCATGATTGCCCAGCAGCACGACCAACCGGTCGTCCTGCTGCTGCATGGCATGGAGATGTGCGACCACTGCCGCCGAATCCGGCCCGCGGTCGATCATGTCGCCCAGGATGACGATGCGGGTATCGGCGGGATCGGGCTGCGCGAACGCATGCTGCTCGATGCGTTCGAGCAGGTCGGTCAGCAGATCGAATCGCCCGTGAATGTCGCCAATCGCATAGACGCGCATGCCCGGCTGGGTTGCCGGACATTCCAGCACGCGCTTCGCCGACCTTCCAAACCACACCGCCCGAACACTCCCACGCCGCACGACAACTGCCCCGGCCTTTCGCGCCCTCCCATAGCGCATGGCTGCCCATCTGCCAAAATCGGCGGGAAACGCCCAAAAACAATGCCGCGCCGGAAGGATGTTCCGGCGCGGCAGGCGAAGCATAGATATAAGGCACCCCTCGCCCCCGGAAGAGGGCGCGGCGGGCGGATGTCACTCGATGGCGCGGGCCAGCTCACGGTTGAGCCAGAGCGCGAGCAGCGTACCGCAGGCGCCCGAGAGCAGATAGGCACCGGCCGAAATCAGCCCGAAATGGCTCGACAGCAGCAGCGCGGCAAAGGGCGCGAAACCGGCGCCGAACAGCCAGGCGAGATCGGATGTCAACGCCGACCCCGTATACCGATGCCGCAACGAGAAGCTGGAGGAAAGCGCGCCGGACGACTGGCCGAAAGACAGGCCCAGAAGCACGAAGCCGATCAGCATGAACACGACTTCGCCCACGGCGCCGCCATCCAACAGCTGCGGCGCGAAACCGCTGAACACGGCGATGGCTGCGGCCAGGCTGCCCAGCAGGGTGCGGCGGCCGAAGCGATCGGCCAGATAGCCCGAAGCGATGATCGCGCCGATGCCGAACACCGCGGCGACCGCCTCGATCACCAGGAAGCTCGTCGGGCTTTCCTTTGTGAACAGGAACACCCAGGACAGCGGAAACACCGTCACCATATGGAACATGGCGAAGCTGGCAAGCGGGGCGAAGGCGCCCATCGCAATCGTCTGCCATTCCGACCGCACCGTGTCGGTGACGGGCGCCGGCTGCAGCTCGCGGCTTTCGAACAGCTGGGCATATTCGGGCGTCACGACGATGCGCAGGCGGGCGAACAGGGCGACCACGTTGATCGCGAACGCCACGAAGAAGGGATAGCGCCAGCCCCAGTCGAGGAAATCCTCCGCCGGCATCACGGAAATCAGGAAGGTGAAGAGCAGGCTGGCGACGATCAGGCCCAGCGGCGCGCCCAGTTGGGGGATCATCGCATACCAGCCGCGCTGCTTGTCCGGCGCGTTCAGCGCGAGCAGAGAGGCAAGGCCGTCCCACGACCCGCCAAGCGCCACGCCCTGCCCCATGCGGAACAGCGCGAGCAGCAGCGCGGAGGTGGTGCCGATCGTCGCATAGCCGGGCAGGAAGGCGATGGCCGCCGTCGATCCGCCCAGCAGGAACAGCGCGATGGTGAGCTTGGCACCCCGGCCATAGAGCCGGTCGATCGTCGTGAACGCCAACGTCCCCACCGGCCGCGCCAGAAAGGCCAGCGCGAAGATGCCGAAGCAATAGAGCGTGCCTGTCAGCGGATCGACATAGGGGAAGACCAGCTTGGGAAACACCAGCACCGAAGCGATGGCATAGACGAAGAAGTCGAAAAATTCCGACGTGCGGCCGATGATCACGCCAATGGCGATCTCGCCGGGATGCACCTTGTGCCCGCCATCATGCCCGCCGCCGTGAAGGTTGCGGGCGTCCCGTTGGGCTGTCGTTGAACTCACCAGCTGCGCACTCATTTGTCTCGGCTCCCGGAGCCCTGCGGCTCCTGTCCATAGGATAGGCGACCCGCGACCTTGGGTCACGGGTGATCTTTCCCCTTTGTCATTGATCCAGCACAAAGGGATTGGACAAAATGTCCTATGTCCGCTTCGCAGGTGCGGGACTAGCGGTGCGCCATGCTTCAGATCGCACGCCGAATCCGGCCGCTCAAGCGGCTTGTCGCCTCACTGGCTGCACTTCCGCTTGTTAGCGGATGCAACATGGTGGTCCTTCATCCAGCGGGCGACGTGGCCCAGCAGCAAGGCGATCTGGTGGTCATGTCCACCCTGCTGATGCTGCTCATCATCGTGCCGGTCATGGTGCTGACATTGCTGTTCGCCTGGCGTTATCGCGCCGCGAACAGGGATGCGCGCTACGAGCCCGACTGGGACCATTCGACCCAGCTGGAACTGGTGATCTGGGCCGCCCCGCTCATCATCGTCATCTGCCTGGGCGCATTGACCTGGGTCAGCACCCATCTGCTCGATCCCTACCGCCCCATCGCGCGCACCGCGCCCGGCCAGCCGGTGACGGCCGCCGCCCGGCCGTTGGACGTGAAGGTCGTCGCGCTCGACTGGAAATGGCTGTTCATCTACCCCGAATATGGCATCGCGACCGTCAACGAGCTGGCAACGCCCGTCGGCCGGCCGATCCGGTTCAGCATCTCCGCCTCCTCGGTGATGAACTCCTTCTATATCCCCGCGCTCGCCGGCCAAGTCTACGCCATGCCCGGCATGGAAACGAAGCTGCATGCGGTGCTGAACCGCCCCGGCACCTATGAAGGCTTCTCCGCGAACTTCAGCGGCGCCGGCTTCTCGCACATGCGCTTCCAGGCGAAGGGCCTGTCCGACACCGATTTCGCCACCTGGATCGACACTGCGCGCACCAGCAGCGCGACGCTGGACCGTGCCGCCTATCTGAAGCTGGAAAAGCCCAGCGAGAAGGAGCCCGTGCGGCGCTTTGCCAATGTGGATGCCGGCCTGTTCGATGCCGTGGTCAACATGTGCGTCGCACCGGGTGCGATGTGCATGAAGGACATGATGGCGATCGACCAGCAGGGCGGCGGGCACAGCGGCGAACATGACGGCAAACAGGGCGAAATGTCCATGATGCCGTCGCGTGACGCCAGCCAGCTTGCCTATGACAAGGCCATGGCGCGCGGCGTCAGTCCGGACGCGGCGCAAAAGATGGTCGCCGCGCTGTGCGCGCCCAAGGCGGGCCGGGCCGCCCGGCCGCCGCTGCTGCACGCCCCCAATCCCGCGCCGCTGATCGGCGCAGGGCTGCTGCGCCCCGATGCGCAGTCGCCGTCGCTTGCAATCGCCGCCGCAGACGACCTGCCGCAGCGCCCCCGTTCCTAAGAGGCACAGACCGTCATGTCCGCCTATACGCCCACCCCGATAAGCCCGATCTTCGGGCGGCTCACGCTCGATGCGCTGCCGCTGCACGAACCGATCGTCGTCGCCACCTTCTGCGCCGTCGTGCTCGGCGGCCTCGCCGTCGTCGGACTGATCACGAAATTCAGGCTCTGGGGCTATCTGTGGACCGAATGGTTCACCAGCGTCGATCACAAGAAGATCGGCATCATGTACATGATCCTGGGCCTCATCATGTTCCTGCGCGGTTTTGCCGACGCGGTGATGATGCGCCTGCAGCAGGCGATGGCCTTCAACGGCTCCGAAGGCTATCTGAACGCCCATCATTACGACCAGGTCTTCACCGCCCATGGCGTGATCATGATCTTCTTCGTGGCGATGCCGTTCGTCACCGGCCTGATGAACTATGTCGTGCCGCTGCAGATCGGCGCGCGCGACGTGTCCTTCCCCTTCCTCAACAATTTCAGCTTCTGGATGACGACATCGGGCGCGGTGCTGGTGATGGCGTCGCTGTTCGTCGGCGAATTCGCGCAGACCGGCTGGCTCGCCTATCCGCCGCTGTCCGGCATCGCCTATAGTCCGGCCTCGGGTGTCGACTATTATATCTGGGCGCTGCAGATCGCCGGTGTCGGCACAACATTGTCGGGCATCAACCTGATCGTGACCATCCTGAAGATGCGCGCGCCGGGCATGTCGATGATGAGGATGCCGGTCTTCACCTGGACGTCGCTCTGCACCAACGTGCTGATCGTCGCATCCTTCCCGGTGCTGACGGCGGTGCTCGCCCTGCTCAGCGCCGATCGCTACATCGGCACCAACTTCTTCACGAACACGGCGGGCGGCAACCCGATGATGTACGTGAACCTGATCTGGATCTGGGGCCACCCAGAGGTCTACATCCTCATCCTGCCGCTGTTCGGCGTCTTCTCCGAAGTCACCTCGACCTTCTCGGGCAAGAAGCTGTTCGGCTACACCTCGATGGTCTACGCCACGGTGTGCATCACCATCCTGTCCTACCTCGTGTGGCTGCACCACTTCTTCACCATGGGATCGGGCGCCAGCGTCAACAGCTTCTTCGGCATCACGACGATGGTCATCTCCATCCCGACGGGCGCCAAGCTGTTCAACTGGCTGTTCACCATGTATCGCGGCCGCATCCGCTTCGAACTGCCGATGATGTGGACGGTCGCCTTCATGATGACCTTCACCATCGGCGGCATGACCGGCGTGCTGCTGGCCGTGCCGCCTGCCGACTTCGTGCTGCACAATTCGCTGTTCCTGATCGCGCACTTCCACAATGTGATCATCGGCGGCGTGCTGTTCGGCCTGTTCGCGGCGATCAACTACTGGTGGCCCAAGGCGTTCGGCTTCAAGCTCAACGAATTCTGGGGCAAGGTCAGCTTCTGGTGCTGGGTCGTGGGCTTCTGGCTCGCCTTCATGCCGCTCTACGTCCTGGGCCTGATGGGCGTGACCCGGCGCATGCGGGTGTTCGACGATCCCTCGCTGCAGATCTGGTTCATCGTCGCCGGCGTCGGCGCCGCGATCATCGCGGCGGGCATCGGGGCCATGCTGGTGCAGTTTGCGGTCAGCATCTGGAAGCGTGAGGAACTGCGCGACACCACGGGCGATCCGTGGGGCGGGCGCACGCTGGAATGGGCGACATCCTCGCCCCCGCCGGAGTATAATTTCGCCTTCACGCCGGTCATCCATTCGCTGGATGCGTGGCATGACATGAAGACGAACGGCGCCGAACGCCCCCTCTCCGGCTTCCGCCCGATCCACATGCCGAGCAACACCGGCACCGGCATCATCCTGGCGGGTCTTGCCACGGTCTGCGGCTTCGCCCTGATCTGGTACATCTGGTGGCTCGCGGGCCTCAGCCTGTTCGGCCTGATCGCCGTCGCGATCGGCCACACCTTCAACTACAAGCGCGACTTCCACATCCCCGCCGAAACGGTGACGGCCACCGAGGCCGAGCGGACGCGGACACTCGCGGCGGCAGGAGCATGAGCATGGGCACCGCCATGACAGCAAGCGCAGACACGCTGCGTTTCTACGACCTGGACGAGCATGACCACCCCGAAGGGGGCAGCACCATGCTGGGCTTCTGGATCTACCTGATGAGCGATTGCCTCATCTTCGCGATCCTGTTCGCCTGCTATGCGGTGCTGGGCGGCAATTATGCCGCGGGGCCCGGCCCACGCGAACTGTTCGAGCTGCCGCTGGTGGCGCTCAACACTTCGTTCCTGCTGTTCTCGTCGATCACCTATGGCTTTGCGATGCTGGCCATGCATCGCGGGAACAAGGGGCAGACGCTGGGCTGGCTGGCGATCACCGGCCTGTTCGGCCTCGCCTTCCTCTCGGTGGAAATGTACGAATTCGTGCATCTGATCCATGAAGGCGCAACGCCGCAGCGCAGCGCCTTCCTCTCCGCCTTCTTCACCTTGGTCGGCACCCACGGCCTGCACGTCACCTTCGGGTCCATCTGGCTGGTGACGCTGATGGTGCAGGTCGCGCGCAAGGGGCTGATCGCGGCCAACCAGCGCCGCCTGATGTGCCTCAGCCTGTTCTGGCACTTTCTGGACGTCATCTGGATCGGCGTCTTCACTTTCGTCTATCTGATGGGAATGCTGCGATGAGCACTGATACGCACGGCATCGGCACGCATGGCACCGGCGCGCACCATGGCGAAGAAAGCCATCACGGGTCCCTACGCGACTATGCGATCGGTTTCATCCTGTCGGTGATCCTGACCGCCATCCCCTTCTGGCTGGTGATGGCGCGGCCGATCGCCGTCGGCCCGACCATCGCCATCGTCGTGGCGCTGGCTGCGGTGCAGATGATCGTCCATGTCATCTACTTCCTGCACATGAGCGGCAAGGTGGAGAATGGCTGGACGGCGATGGCGCTGATCTTCACGATCATCCTTGTCGCGATCATGCTTACCGGATCGATCTGGGTCATGTATCATCTGAACACCAATATGATGCCGACGATGCATGACATGAGCCAGATGCCTTGAACCCAGCCGGACATCCGGTCGCCCGGCGCCGCGCCCGATCCGGGGCGGCACGGGCGATCATGGCGTCCGGCGCATTGGTGTTCGTGGCGCTGTTCCTGGCGCTCGGCATCTGGCAGGTCGAGCGGCGCAGCTGGAAGCATGCCCTGATCGCGGCGGTCGAGAGCCGCGTCCACGCCGCGCCGGTGCCGGCCCCCTCGCCCGCGCGCTGGGCCAGCGTCAACGCCACGGACGACGCCTATCGCCGGATACGCGTGACCGGCCGCTTCCTGCACGACCGCGCCACGCTGGTCCGCGCGACGACCGATCTCGGTGCGGGCTATTGGGTGATGACGCCGCTCGATACCGGAGACGCCATCACGCTCGTCAATCGTGGCTTCGTCCCCCCCGAAAAACGCGATGCCGCGCGCTCCGGCCCCGCTGGCCCGACCACCGTGACCGGGCTGCTGCGGATGAGCGAGCCGGGCGGCGGCTTCCTGCGCAGCAACGACCCTGCCGCCGATCGCTGGTATTCCCGCGATGTCACCGCGATCGCCCAGGCGCGCGGGCTCCAGCGGGTCGCCCCCTTCTTCATCGATGCGCAGGCATCGCCTGTAGCCGGTGCCTATCCGGTCGGTGGGCTCACCGTCATCCGCTTCTCCGACAATCACCTGCTCTATGCGCTCACATGGTTCGGGATGGCGGTCTTGTCCGGCTGGGCCGGATGGCGGATACTGCGCGACCGCGAACGCCAGGATGAAGCCGCGACCTGATGGCAGAACCGCACATTTCCACGCCCATGCTGCCCGATGCGGACGCGGGGCGGCGCAACATGCTGCTGCTGATCCAGCTGCGCTGGCTTGCGGTCGGGGGGCAGCTGGTCACGATCGCCGCGGTCCAGACCTTCATGGACATCAGCCTGCCGCTGGCGCCGCTGCTGATCGCGCCCGCGATCCTGGCCGTGATCAACCTGATCAGCCTGCCCCTGCTCCACCGCCGCGCCGCCGTGACCAATGCGGAGCTGACCGGCGCGCTGCTCTTCGATGTCGCCGCGCTGGCCTGGCAGCTTTACCATAGCGGCGGCCTCGCCAATCCCTTCTCCTCGCTGTTCCTGCTTCAGGTAGTGATCGGCGCCATCCTGCTGACGCCCGCATCCTCATGGGGCATCGCCATCGCCACGGCCCTTGCGCTGGGCACGCTGACCATCAACCCCGAGCCGCTTTCCCTGCCGCCGCGCTATCGCGACGATCCGCTGGCGCTGTACCTGCAGGGCAGCCTTGTGTGTTTCGGCCTGATCGCGGTGCTGCTGGTGGTGTTCGTCACCCGCATCAGCCGCAACCTGCGGGATCGCGACGCGGCGCTCGCCGGCATCCGCCAGCGCGCGGCGGAGGAGGACCATATCGTGCGCATGGGCCTGCTCGCTTCCGGCGCGGCGCATGAGCTGGGCACGCCGCTCTCGTCCGTCTCGGTGCTGCTGGGCGACTGGAAGAAGATGCCGAAACTGGCGCAGGACCCGGAGCTTCTGGGCGATCTGGAAGAGATGGAGGCCGCGCTGGCGCGCTGCAAGGCGATCGTCAGCGGCATATTGCTCTCCGCCGGCGAGGCGCGCGGCGTCGCGCCGAAGGTGACGACGATGCGCGCCTTCCTGAACGGCATCATGGCGGAATGGCGGGACAGCCGCCTGCCCGGCACGCTCGACTATGTCGATGAATTCGGGACGGACACGCCGATCGTGTCCGACCCCGCGCTGAAGCAGGTGATCGGCAACGTCATCGACAATGCGGCGGAAATGTCCCCCGACTGGATCGGCATCACCGCCCGGCGCGACCAGAACCGGCTGGTGCTGGAGATCGCCGATCGCGGCCCCGGTTTCACGGCCGACATGCTGGCGGCCTTCGGCCAGCCCTATCGCTCCACCAAGGGGCGTCCGGGCGGGGGCCTGGGCATCTTCCTGCTGGTCAATGTGCTGCGCAAGCTGGGGGGGGAGGCATCGGCCGCCAACCGGGCGGAGGGCGGCGCACGCGTCCGGCTCACGCTCCCCCTCGAATCCCTCGCCTATCGGGACGACACCCCAAGATGACCGATCGCCTTCTCGTCATTGTCGAGGATGATGCCGCTTTCGCCCGCACCCTTAAGCGCTCCTTCGAACGGCGCGATTATCGCGTGATCGTGGCGGCCAGCCATGACGACCTGCTCGCGCTGCTGGCGGACGAGACCCCGCAATTCGCCGTGGTCGACCTGAAGCTTGGCGGCGCATCGGGCCTTGCCTGCGTGCAGACGCTGCGCGCCATGGACGAGGAGATGCGCATCGTCGTGCTGACCGGCTTCGCCAGCATCGCGACCGCGGTGGAGGCGATCAAGCTGGGCGCCTCCTATTATCTCGCCAAGCCTTCCAACACCGACGATATCGAGGCCGCCTTCGCCCGCGAGGATGGCGATCCCGACGCGCCCGTGGATGGCCGCCAGTCCTCGATCAAGACGATCGAATGGGAGCATATCCACCAGACGCTGGTGGATACCGATTTCAACATCTCCGAATCCGCCCGCCGCCTGGGCATGCACCGCCGGACGCTGGCGCGGAAGCTCGAAAAGCGGCAGATGAAATAGGCGGCGACCGCCCGATTTTGATTAAGCTCAGGGCAAAGCCCCATAATGGCGATAAACTGTGCGCTGGATCGCGGTGGGCGAGTCGAAGCCGGCAACCGCGACAGGACAGCGACACAGGCGAGCCATGGCCGAGGAAATCGAACTCAAGCTCGAACTGACACCGGATGCGGGCGACGCGCTGGAGGCATCGGTGCTGCTGGGCATCCCTGTCTCCCGCACCAGCCAGCGCTCCACCTATTTCGACACGCCGGATCGGCAGCTGTTCGCCCATGGCCTGTCGCTGCGCATCCGCAATAGCGGCGGCAAGCTGGTTCAGACCGTGAAAGCCGACGATGGCAAGGCCGCGGGCCTGTTCGCCCGCCCCGAATGGGAGATGCCGGTCAGGACCGAGACGCCGATTGTCGATGCGCGCACGCCGATCACCACGTTGACCGGCGCCGACGCCGGCACCATCGCCCCGGTCTTTGCGGTGCAGGTCGAGCGCATCTGCTGGAATGTGGCGGCGGGCGACGCCCAGCTGGAGGTGGTGCTGGATCGCGGCGCGGTGATCGCCGGCACCCGGCGGCAACCCGTGTGCGAGGTCGAGCTGGAGCTGAAATCCGGCACCCCCGCCAGCCTGTTCGCCTTTGCCGACCGCATGGCGGCCATCGCGCCGCTCAGGCTCGGCGTGCTCAGCAAGGCGGAGCGCGGCTATCGGCTGCTCGCCCGGGCACCCGGCGCCTGCCGGGCCGAGCCCATCGCCCTGCCCCCCGGCACGACGGCGGCGAAGGCGTTTCAGGCGATTGCCCATGCCTGCCTGCGCCAATATCGGCTGAACGAGGCGATCCTGCTGCAGGGCCGGCAGCCGGAGGCGCTGCATCAGGCCCGCGTCGCGCTGCGCCGGCTGCGTTCGGCCTTTTTCATCTTTGCGCCCATGCTCGCCGATCACCGCGCCGACCATTTCCGGATCGAGCTGCGCTGGCTGAGCAACGTGCTGGGCGACGCCCGGAATATCGACGTGCTGATCGCCAACGCGCCGCCCGGCGCGCTGCGCGACCGGCTGCAGCGCGCCGCGGACGATGCCTATGCCCATGTCGAACGGGTGCTGGCGTCGGCCCGGGTGCGCACGCTGATGCTGGCGCTGGCCGAATGGCTGGCCGCCGGCCCGTGGCTGCAATCGCGCGCGCTTGCCGACATCCGCGACGGGACCGCCGCCGATTTCGCCACGGGCGCCCTCGCCCGGCTCCGCAAGCGGCTGAAGACACGCGGGCGCCACCTTGAGGAGATCGACGACGAAGCCCGGCACGACATCCGCAAGACCGCCAAGAAGCTGCGCTATGCCAGCGAATTCTTCGCGAGCCTTTTCCCCCGCAAGCGCCAACGCCACCGCCACCGGCGCTTCATCGACCGGCTTGAGGCGCTGCAGGATCATCTGGGGGCGCTCAACGACCGGGCGACCGCCGTCGCCCTGTTCGATCATCTCGGCCTGCAGGACAGCGAGGATGCCCGCGCCATGTTTGCGCATATCGGCAAGACCAGGCTCATCGCTTCGGCGGCCGAGGCGCTGGACGAACTGGTCGACGCCCGGAAATTCTGGGTGTGAGGGCCGTCACGATAGCGATGCAGGGGCGCAGGGCTTCGTCATCTCGCCGTAGCATTCGCGCCTTAAGCGGCTCCCCGAACAGAGGAACCAGACATGCCACGGCTCTCGCTTTCGACCGTCAGCCTCATCGCCTTTCTCGCGCCCGCCATCACCTATGCACAGGCGGCGGCGGATGCCCCGGCCCCGCCGGTCGCGCCGGTCGCGCTGCGCATGACGGCGCCGGAAGCGCATCAGGGCGTCGCGTCGGACGGCACCCATGTCTATGCGATCGACAATAACCGCATCGGCAAATATCTGATCGCGACCGGCAAGCGGATCGCGCATTGGGAGGGGGAGCGCCGGCTCTTCCCCCATATGAACAGCTGCACCCTGGTCGGTCGCGAACTGGTATGCGCGGCATCCAACTATCCCGCCGTGCCGCAGACCAGCGCCGTCGAATTCTTCGACAGCGCGACGCTGCGCCATCTGCGCACGGTGAGCCTTGGCTTCGGCCCCGGATCGCTGACGGTCATGAACCGGCATGAGGGCAAATGGTGGGCCGTGTTCGCCAATTATGCGGGCAAGGGCGGCGAGCCGGGCCGCGATTATCGTTACACGCTGCTGGTGCGCATGGACGATATGTTCCGCCAGGAAGCCGCATGGACCTTCCCGCCGGAGGTGCTGGCCCGCTTCGCCCCCTTCAGCTGTTCCGGCGCAAGCTGGGGCAGCGACGGCAAGCTTTATGTGACCGGCCACGACCGCCCGGAACTGTACGAACTCGCCTTTCCCGAAGCGGGATCGGTGCTGGAACTGCGCCGCACCATCGGCATCGCCACGCCGGGCCAGGCGATCAACTGGGACCCGGTGGCAAAAGACCGCATCTGGTCCATCGGCCGGGGCGCCACCGAAATGGTCGCCAGCGCGATTCCACTGGCGAAATAGGGCGCCTACCTAGAGCATTTTCTAGTCAGATGGGATCATCTGACGACTCGGAAAATGCGGAAAACAAAAGATAAATAGAGCATGGTCCGATTCAATCTGATCGGATCATGCTCTAGCTCCGCTCCGGCTTCCCGCGCGTGATCGCCGTGCGGATGATGTCGATGATGGGAAGGCATTGGTCGGCGCCTTCGTGGCTGGCGCCTTCGCCACGCAGGATGCCCACCTCTCGCATCAGTTCGAACCCGGCCAGCCGCGGCCGCGCGACCTCCGCATCCCGATAGGCGTCGGGCATCACCGTGATGCCGAGGCCAGCGCGGACGAGCGCCAGCGCGCGATCGTCATTGGTGGTGCGAAAGCTGAAGCGCGGGCGCACGCCATGGCTGGTGAAATGCCGGCTGGTTTCCGACAGCGCCTCGCAATTGCGGCGGATGATCATGGTTTCCTCGGCCAGGTCCTCGGGCCTCACGGATGCCGCCCCGGCAAATCTGTGCCAGCGCGGCAGGGCAAGGGCATAGCCTTCCCGGTAGAGCGGCTGCTGCCGCCATTCGCCGCCGGCCCGCAGCACCGTCAGCGCCATGTCGATCCGGCCGCGCCCCAGCCGCGACACCAGGTCGCGCTCCGTGCCCTCCACGAACTCGATCTGCGCCGGCTCCTCGGTGCGCCGATGTTCCGCGACGATCCGTTCCAGCATGTCCGTCGGGATGGAGGAGAGTACGCCGACCCGCACCACCGGCGCATCCGTCGTATCCGCCACCGTCTGCGCGATCAGGTTGAAGTCGTTTTCGATGCGCCGCGCATGGGCGACCAGCCGCGCGCCCGCCTCCGTCAGGTGGACGCGCTGGCTGGTGCGATGGAACAGCGGCGTGCCCACCAGCCGCTCCAGCTTCGCGATGCCGACAGAGAGCGTCGGCTGGGTCACATTGACCTGCGCCGCCGCGCGGGAAAAGCTGCCGGCATCGACGACGGCCAGGAAATAGCGGAGCAGATAGCGGTCGATCATAGATGCCATCTATACCTTTGCGCGGAATCATTCAATTTCGCCGCGACATGAAACGATGCTAATAGCATTTTCAAGTCAGGTGGGATCACCTGACGGCTCGGAAAATGCGCTCAATCAAAAGCCCGAAGCGCCCGGAAAAGCTGGAGAGGATAGCTGCCATGTCGATGCCCGGCCTGGATTTCGCGCTTGGCGAAACCGCAGATGCCATTCGCGATGCAACCGCCCGTTTCGCCGCGGATCGCATTGCCCCGCTCGCTGTCCGCATCGACGCCGAAGACTGGTTCCCGCGCGCGCTGTGGCCCGAAATGGGCGCGCTCGGCCTGCATGGCATCACCGTGGAGGAGGAATATGGCGGCCTCGGCCTGGGCTATCTGGAGCATGTCGTCGCGCAGGAAGAGGTTGCCCGCGCCTCCGCCTCGGTCGGGCTCAGCTATGGCGCCCACTCCAATCTGTGCGTCAACCAGCTCCGCCGCTGGGGCAATGATGCGCAGAAGCGCGCCTATCTCCCCAGGCTGATTTCGGGCGAGCATGTCGGCAGCCTCGCCATGTCGGAAGCGGGCGCCGGCTCCGACGTCGTCTCCATGAAGCTGCGCGCGGACAGGAAGGGCGACCGCTACATCCTCAACGGCACGAAATTCTGGATCACCAACGCGACCTGTGCCGACGTGCTGGTGGTCTATGCCCGGACCGGCGAGGGATCGCGCGGGATCACCACCTTCATCATCGAGAAGGACTTCAAGGGCTTCTCCATCGGGCAGAAGATCGACAAGGTCGGCATGCGCGGATCGCCGACCGCCGAGCTGGTCTTCGACGATTGCGAAGTGCCCGAGGAAAATGTCATGGGGCCGCTCAACGGCGGCGTCGGCGTGCTGATGTCCGGCCTCGACTATGAACGCACCGTGCTTGCCGGCATCCAGCTCGGCATCATGCAGGCATGCCTCGACACGGTGCTGCCCTATGTGCGGGAGCGCAAGCAGTTCGGCCAGCCGATCGGCGCGTTCCAGCTGATGCAGGCGAAGATCGCCGACATGTATGTCGCGCTCAATTCCGCCCGCGCCTATGTCTATGCCGTCGCCCGCGCCTGCGACGCGGGGCAGACGACCCGTTTCGACGCCGCCGGCGCGATCCTGCTGGCGAGCGAGAATGCGGTGAAGGTCGCGCTGGAGGCCGTGCAGGCACTGGGCGGCGCTGGTTATACGAAGGACTGGCCGGTCGAACGCTATATGCGCGACGCCAAGCTGCTGGACATCGGCGCGGGCACCAACGAGATCCGCCGCATGCTGATCGGGCGGGAACTGGTGGGTGCGGCATGACCATCCTGTCGACCCTGATCGATCCGGCGTCCGAAGCCTTCCACGCCAACAGCGCGCATAACCGCACGCTTGCCGCCGATCTGAGCGACCATGTGGCGAAGGCGGCGCTGGGCGGCGAGGAGAAGCATCGCGAGCGCCATGTCGGGCGCGGCAAGCTGTTGCCCCGCGACCGCATCCATCGCCTGCTCGATCCCGGCGCGCCCTTCCTGGAAATCGGCCAGCTCGCCGCCAACGGCATGTATGGCAATGGCGCGCCCGGCGCCGGCGTGATCGCCGGTGTGGGCCGCGTGTCGGGCCGCGAGTGCATGATCCTGGCCAATGACCCGACGGTGAAGGGCGGCGCCTATTTCCCGATGACGGTGAAGAAGCATCTGCGCGCGCAGGAGATTGCGCAGGAAAACCGCCTGCCCTGCATCTATCTGGTCGACAGCGGCGGCGCGAACCTGCCGCATCAGGCGGAGGTCTTTCCCGACCGCGAGCATTTCGGTCGCATTTTCTACAATCAGGCGCAGATGTCGGCGCAGGGCATTCCCCAGATCGCCTGCGTCATGGGCAGTTGCACGGCGGGCGGCGCCTATGTGCCGGCGATGTCGGACGAAACCGTGATCGTGCGCAATCAGGGCACGATCTTCCTGGCCGGCCCGCCGCTGGTGCAGGCCGCCACTGGCGAAATCATCTCCGCCGAGGAACTGGGCGGCGCGGATACCCATGGCCGCAAGTCCGGCGTGGTCGACCATGTCGCCGAGAATGACGAGCATGCGCTGCAGATCGTCCGGGAGATCGCCAGCCGGCTCAACAGCGTCAAATCGGTCGATATCGACATCGCGGAACCCCGCCCGCCGCTCTACGATCCGCAGGAACTTTACGGCATCGTGCCGCAGGATGTGCGCGCGCCCTATGATGTGCATGAAGTCATCGCGCGCATCGTCGACGGCTCCGAACTGCATGAATTCAAGCCGCTGTACGGCACCACGCTGGTCTGCGGCTTTGCCCGCATCTGGGGCATGCCGGTGGCGATCCTCGCCAATAACGGCGTGCTGTTTTCCGAAAGCGCGCAGAAGGGCGCGCATTTCATCGAGCTTGCCTGCCAGCGCCGCATCCCGCTGCTGTTCCTCCAGAACATCTCCGGCTTCATGGTCGGCGGCAAATATGAGGCGGAGGGCATCGCCAAACATGGCGCCAAGCTGGTGATGGCGGTCGCCACCGCCAGCGTGCCCAAGGTGACGGTGCTGATCGGCGGCAGCTTCGGCGCGGGCAATTACGGCATGTGCGGCCGCGCCTATCAGCCGCGTTTCCTCTTCACCTGGCCCAATGCGCGGATCAGCGTGATGGGCGGGGAGCAGGCCGCATCGGTGCTCGCCACCGTCCATCGCGACGCGGGCACATGGACGCCGGAGGAAACCGAAGCCTTCAAGGCGCCGATCCGCCAGAAATATGAGGATGAGGGCAATCCCTATCATGCCACGGCGCGGCTGTGGGACGATGGCATCATCGACCCCATCCAGACCCGCGACGTGCTGGGCCTCGCCTTCGCCGCGGCGTTGAATGCGCCTATCCCGCAAGCGCCCCGCTTCGGCCTGTTCAGGATGTGATGCAAATGATCGCTTCCCTTCTCATCGCCAATCGCGGCGAAATCGCCCGGCGGATCATCCGCACCGCACGCACGCTCGGCATCCGCACCATCGCCGTCCATTCCGATGTCGATGCCGCCATGCCCTTCGTCCGCGAAGCTGACGAAGCGGTCTGCATCGGCCCGGCCCCGGCGCGCGAAAGCTATCTGGTGCAGGACCGCATATTGGAAGCCGCGCGGGCGACCGGTGCGGAGGCGATCCATCCCGGCTATGGCTTCCTGTCCGAAAATGCCGAATTCGCGGAAAAGGTGATCGCGGCCGGGCTCGTCTGGGTCGGCGCGCCGCCGGCCGCGATCCGGGCCATGGGCCTGAAGGACGCGGCAAAGGCGCTGATGATCGCGGCGGGCGTGCCCGTCACCCCCGGCTATCTGGGCGAAGACCAGCGCCCCGATCATCTGAAGGCAGAGGCCGACGGCATCGGCTATCCCGTGCTGATCAAGGCGGTGGCCGGCGGTGGCGGCAAGGGCATGCGGCGGGTGGATAGCCCAGCCGATTTCCTCGACGCGCTCGCCTCCTGCCAGCGCGAGGCGGCGGCATCCTTCGGCGACGACCGGGTGCTGATCGAGAAATATATCCTCGGCCCCCGCCATATCGAGGTGCAGGTCTTCGGCGACACGCATGGCCATGTCGTCCACCTGTTCGAACGCGACTGCTCGCTCCAGCGACGTCACCAGAAGGTGATCGAGGAAGCCCCCGCCCCCGGCATGGATGCGGCCACCCGGCAGGCGGTGTGCGACGCCGCCGTGAAGGCCGCGAAGGCCGTGGATTATGTGGGCGCGGGCACCATCGAGTTCATCGCCGACGCCTCCGAAGGGCTGCGCGCCGACCGCATCTGGTTCATGGAAATGAACACCCGGCTTCAGGTCGAGCATCCCGTGACCGAAGCGATCACCGGGCAGGATCTGGTCGAGTGGCAATTGCGCGTCGCCAGTGGCGAGCCGCTGCCCCTGGCGCAGGAAGCGTTGTCCATCAACGGCTGGGCGATGGAAGCGCGGCTCTATGCCGAAAATCCCGCAAGCGGCTTCCTGCCGTCGACCGGCCCACTGCACCGGCTGCGCTTCCCTACGGATATCCGCGTCGACAGCGGCGTGGAGGAAGGCGGCGAGGTGACGCCGTTCTACGACCCGATGATCGCCAAGCTCATCGTCCACGCCCCCAGCCGGACCGCCGCCGCCCGCAAGCTCTCCGACGCGGCCCGGCGGACGCAGGTCTGGCCGGTGAAGACGAATGCGGCCTTCCTTGCTCGCGCCGCCGCCGATCCGGACTTCGTCGCGGGCCGGATCGACACCGGCTTCATCGAGCGCCACAGCGACCGGCTGGTGCCCGGCACCGCGCCCTCCGACGCGGTGCTGCAGGCGGCGGCCCGCGCGATCCTGCCGCAGCCATCGGGCGATCCCTGGGTCAGCCTTCCCGGTTTCCGCGCCAATGCCGCGCCCGACGCCCGCGTGCTGGTGGAGGTGGATGGCCACCCCCATCTGGTCACGCTGGCGGGAGACGGCCCTGCCGCCACCATGGGGAGAATCGCGAACGAACCCGTCCTCTTCCTCGATGGCGAGGCATGGCGTTACGGCCTGCCCCGTGCCGACCATGCCGGCGGCGGCGGTGCGGTCTCGGATGGCGCGATCCTCTCGCCCATGCCGGGGCGCGTCATCGCCGTGGAGGTCGCGGAGGGGGACAGCGTGACCAAAGGTCAGAAGCTGCTGGTGCTCGAAGCGATGAAAATGGAACAGGCCATGCTTGCACCCTTTGACGGGATCGTCGAAACTCTTGCCGCAACCAGCGGCGCACAGGTGAGCGAGGGCTTCGTCCTCGCCCGCATCGCCAAGACGGAGGACGCGTGATGGCCGGACGCTGGTTCGATGAATGGCAGGTCGGCGACAGGCTGGTCCACGACATCCGGCGCACGGTGACGGAGACAGACAACCTCCTCTTTTCCACCATGACCCACAATCCCCAGCCGCTGCACATCGATGCCGAGGCGGCCAAGGCATCGGAATTCGGCCAGATCCTCGTCAACGGCACCTTCACCTTCGCCCTGATGATCGGCCTGTCGGTCGGCGACACGACGCTGGGCACGCTGGTCGCCAATCTGGGCTATGACAAGCTGGTCCACCCCTCCCCGGTCTTCATCGGCGATACCATGCGGGCCGAAAGCGAGGTCGTGGAGCTGAAGGAGAGCCGCTCGCGCCCCAATGCCGGCATTGTCACCTTCAGCCATCGCCTGATCAACCAGCGCGACCAGATCGTCTGCCAGTGCCTGCGTTCGGCTCTGATCCTGAAGGCGCCGGCATGACCCTGCGCTCGCTGCTCTTCGTGCCCGGCGACCGGCCGGAGCGGATGGAAAAGGCGCTCGGCCTTGGCGCCGACGCGCTGATCCTGGACCTGGAGGACGCCGTTTCCCTGGAGAAAAAGGGGGAGGCGCGGACAGCCGTCGGGGATTTCCTCGCCCGGCGCCCGGCGAGCGACGTCAAGATTCTGGTACGCATCAATCCGCTGGACAGCCCGTTCATCGCCGATGACCTGACCCTGCTGGCCGGCCATCGCCCCGATGGCGTGGTCCTGCCCAAGGCCGAGGGCGCCGCATCGGTGCGGCTGCTGCGGGAGCGCCTGCCGGACGGCCCGCCGATCCTGCCGATCGCCACCGAAACGCCGGCCGCGATCTTCACGCTCGGCACCTATGGCGAAGTCGCGCCGCAGCTCATGGGGCTCACCTGGGGGGCGGAAGACCTGCCCGCAGCCATCGGTGCCGCAACCAGCCGGGACGATGCCGGCAAGCTGCTGCCACCCTATGAAATGGCCCGCAGCCTGACGCTGTTCGCGGCGCATGCCGCCGGCGTCGCCGCGATCGAAACCGTCTATCCCGATTTCCGCGACCTGGCGGGCCTGGCCGCCTATGCGGCGCGCGCGGCGCGAGACGGCTTTACCGGCATGATGGCGATCCACCCCGGCCAGATCGCCACCATCAACGCCGCCTTCACCCCCACGGACCAGCAGGTCGCCCATGCGAAGGCCATAGTCGCAGCCTTCGCGGCCAATCCCGGCGCCGGCGCCCTGCAGCTGGACGGCAAGATGATCGACGCCCCCCATCTCAAGCAGGCGCAGGCGCTGCTTGCCCGCGCGGGACTGGGCTGAACCGCCGGCATTCCCGAACGCAGCATTTGCTCAACCCCAACTGAAGGACATCGCCTCGCCGGGCATCAGGAGAGCAACGCCGCCGGACGTGTGTGCCCTGTCCGACGGATCGGGATTATCAGGCCGCACCGGTCCGCATGACGGGCTTCGCGCGCGCCGCGAGCATCCAGAAGGCGATGCCGCCCAGCGCGCCGGCCGCCGCATACAGGGCATAATCGGCCGCGTCCTGCGGATCGAACGCGCCATAAGCGAAATAGCCCACCGTGAACATCGCGGCGGCGAGCCCACCCGCGCCATAATAAGCAAGCGAACCGATCCGCAGCCACTCGGCCAGGATGATGACGGCAAGCGATGCCAGGCCGGCGAACAAGGCGATGAAGGCCGTCAGGGTGACAAGGTCGAACGGGCCGTAGCCGTAAACGATCGCCGGCCCCCGGAGCACCAGCGCAAGGAATATCCATGCCACGCCCGCGACGAAGGACGCCGCGACATAGGACAGGATGACGACGAGACTTCTCTTGAGAAACGACATGGATCAGCTCTCCTTGGACATCGGGATTGAGGAACCGGCAGCTCCTGGAAGCCCGCGCCGCACCGGCCTCCTCGCCCCGGCTCCATTCTTCCCATTCTGTATACTAAATTTCACCTCCATCTTGTCAAGAGAACCAAGATCGGTCATGCAGAGGCAATAAGAGCAGTATATTAGCGTGAATAACGCATTTTAGTCGCCCCCATGTTGTATTCAATCCTGGACGATCCTGATGATCAGCAATGGCCCAAGATCAGGAACACGCGCCCGCCGATGGCCCGGATCGGCAAGCCCGAGGAGATTGCCGGGGCCGCGGTTCTGCCGGCGTCGGACGAAGCGCCGTTCATGACCGGCGAGAATGAGGAAGTCCCGATCGTTCCGGAAAGCGGGTGCCGCCACGCTTTCCTTGCGCCCATGCAGAGGAGACAAGCCATGATCCGCGCGTTCCTGACCATCCTTCTCCCGGCAGTCGCGATGCCCGCCGCCCTGGCCCAGGCGCTGGCCCAGGCACCCGCGGCCTCCGTCGCGCCCCCGCCATCGAAAATCCTGGCCGATGTCGGCTTCGCCGGCTCCGAATGCGTCCGCTACGATGATCGCGCGGACGACTATATCGTTTCCAACCTCAACCAGGGCGGGGATGCCAATGACGGTTTCCTTTCGCGGGTTTCGCCCGATGGCACCGTCACCCAGCTCAAATGGATCGAAGGCGGCCGGAACGGGGTCACGCTGGTCCAGCCGCTCGGCCTCTTCATAAAGGGCGATCTCATCTATGTGGCCGATCTCCGGACCGTCCACATGCTTGACCGCAGGAGCGGCACGCCCAGAGGCAGCATCGCCGTTCCCGGCGCGGTGCGGCTCAACGACCTGGCCGTTGCCGACGATGGCACCATCTATGTCTCCGACAGCGGCAGCGACGACAACGCCGGCGCGATCTATGCCATTCGCGACGGCAAGCCTTCGCTTTTCGCCAGGCGCGACGACGCGGTCGAGCGCCCCAACGGCATCGCCGTCATGGCCGACGGCACCGTGGTGCATGGCGGCCGCGGCGTGAACCTGGTCTTCCGCGACCGATCCGGCACCATTCTTCGCGAACGGTCCTTGCCCACCGGGCGCATGGACGGCATCATCCCCCTGCCCGGCGGCACGCTGCTGGTCGCCAGCCAAGATGGACACAATGTCTATCGGGTTCCGGCCGACGGCAAGGCGGAAGTCGTGGCCCAGGATATCACGGTGCCCGCCGCGATCGGGTGGGACTCCAGGCGCAATCGCCTGCTGGTCCCGCAGATCCGCGCGGCGTCGCTCGGCTTTTACGAGCTGGCGCGCTGAACGAACGACGCCCCGCCATTCATCCGCCCACCCCTTTCCATTCCGTTGCCTGATAACGCCTTAAAGCATTTTCCAGTCGGGTGGAAACGCAGTTCGGCGCAGCCAATCATCCGATGGCTCGGAAAATGCGTCACATCAAAAGTATAGAGCGCGCTGCGTTTGATCGGACGCAAGTCGCGCGCGCCCTTCTTTTTTGTCGCATCGTTCTTTTGCGGAAACGGCGTTCAGCGCAGCTAAAACCGGTTCCCACTTTCCGCACGATGCCCTAGGTGCGTGACTTGAGCTTACGCGCCTTCACCCGGACGCGTGCGACCTTGTGGTTGCACGTCATGTAGAGATGCCCGTCCGCGCCGATCTCGCAATTGGACACGACGTCATGCACGCGGACGATGCCGATGCGTCGACCGGCGGGGTCCACGATGCTGAGGCCATCCCGGCCCGACAGCCAGACATTGCCCGCCTGGTCGACCTTCAGGCTGTCGCCGCTGTTGCCCGTGAACTTCTGGGCGGCGCGATCGATGAACGGGCGTTCGGAGACGGACCGGCCCCCGGCGTCGAGCCTGTGCGCGACCCAGCCGATCTTGCCGTCCGTATGATAAAGCGTCCGCCCGTCGGGCGAAATGCCGACGCCGTTGGGCATGTCATATTTACCGACGAGCGACACGCTGTTGTCCGGCGCGACGCGGAACACCCCGGTATAGTCGAGTTCGCGGTCGGGCGATTCCAGCCCGCCCTGCAGCCCCCATGGCGGATCGGAGAAATAGATCGCGCCGTCGACCGGCGAAATGCACAGATCGTTGGGACTGTTGAACCGCTTGCCCTCGAAACGGTCCGCGATCACTGTCTTCCTGCGGGTCTTGAGATCGATATGCCCGATGCAGCGATTGCCGCTGTCGGCGACCACCAACCCACCGCGCCCCTGGAAAAGCCCGTTCGTGCCCGGTTCGCGCAGCTTCGCGCCATCCGCGCCCGCATAGCCCGACGGCTTGAGCCATTCCGACGCGCCCGTGCGGGCAGACCATTGCCGGATGAGGTTGCCGCGCGGATCGGACACCAGCAACCGGCCATCCGCGCCGCCGACCCATACCGGCCCTTCGCTCCAGGCGAAGCCGTCCATGACGTCCTCGACCACCGCATCGGCATCGACCAGCGCGTCCAGCGCGGGATCGAGACGCTCAACCTTGCCGAAGACCGGGCGGGGAGCGGAGCGCGCATTGCCGCGACCGGCGAGCGTCAGCGCGCCGGCAGCCAGCCCCGACGCCAGCAACGCGCGACGCGAGGGGTAAAGAGCGATCTCGTCCATGCGACACCTTTCTGTATACCATAAACCCTATCGTAGCCTTCCGCCTTGCGCCACTGTTGAAAGCCTCTTTGGCAGGATATTTCAAGATATTCCGGATTTATTCCCATATGTCGGTCATTTTTGCATTGAATTTTTCCGGGAAATTTGCAGAGATGCGCGCAAATGAATCTGATTATTATATACCAAAATCAGGGAAAGGGGCGGATATTGAAGCGCAGGCATCTCATCCTTCTTGGAACGGCGCTGGCCGTCACCGGCTGCGGCCAGAATGACGCTGTCGATCTCCATGGCGGCCCGGTGGCGGGCTGGCCGATCTGGGGCGGCGACGAAAAGGGCACGCATTTTTCGGCCAACGAACAGATCACGCCCGCCAATGTCGCCCATCTGAAGGTCGCCTGGACCTATCGCACCGGCGACATCTTCGATGAAGGCATGAAAGTGCGGCCGGCCATGGAGGCGACGCCGATACTGGCCAATAATGCGCTCTATCTCTGTTCGCCGCGCAACCGGGTGATCGCGCTCGATCCCCAGACCGGCAAGCAGAAATGGATGTATGACGCAAAGCCGGACACCAACGGTTCCACCGTCGTCAATTGCCGCGGCGTCGCCTATTGGCAGGACAGCCAGGCCGGATCATCCGACGCGTCCTGCGCCAAGCGGATCTTCGCGGGCACGATCGACGGCCGGCTCCTGGCCCTCGACGCCGATAGCGGGCGCCGCTGCACGGGTTTCGGCAAGGACGGGGCGGTCTCGCTCAAGGGCGATCTGGGCCCGATCGAACTGCCCGGCCAATATGGCGTCTCCTCCGCGCCGACGGTGGTGGGCGATCGGGTGATCGTCGGCTCCAAGATCATCGATTTCCGCCATTCGGATATGCCGAGCGGCGTGGTGCGCGCCTTCAACACGCGCACCGGCGCCATCGAATGGGCCTGGACGGGGCTGGAGGATGACGCGCCGACCGCCACTGTCCGTCCCGCCGCCGCCCTCTCTCCCGCCCCCCTTCCTCCCACCGCTGCGACCGACGGCGCCACCACGCCGAAGCCGGCGACCGCGACGCCTGCCGTCCGGCCCGCCTTCCCCCGCAGCACCCCCAATGTCTGGGCGCCGCCCTCGGTCGACCTGCAACGCCGCCTGATCTTCCTGCCGACGGGGAATCCGCAGGTGGATTTCTATGCGGGCGGGCGTGGCGATCTCGACCGCTATGGCAGCGCCGTGGTCGCGGTGAACAGCGACACCGGCAAGCGCGTGTGGAGTTATCAGCTCGTCCATCACGACATCTGGGACTATGACACGCCGGCGCAGCCGCTGCTGTTCGACTACAAGGCGCCGGACGGAAAGATGATCCCGGCGCTGGTGCAGACGACGAAGATGGGCTTCGTCTTCATCCTCAACCGCGAGACCGGCAAGCCGATCTTCCCCGTGGACGAGGTGCCGGTGCCGCGCGGCGGGGTCCGACCCGATCTGCTCTCCCCCACCCAGCCGATGCCGCGCCTGGCCGATCATCGCCTGCTGCCCACCAGCCGGCTGACCGAGAAGGACATGTGGGGCTTTACCGAGATCGACCGGCAATCCTGCGTGGCCCGCTATCGCGAGCTCAAGAACCAGGGCATGTTCACGCCGATCGATACGCAGCCGACGCTGATCTATCCGGTGACGGTGGGCGGCTCCAACTGGGGCGGCGCCTCCTATGACCCCAGGCGCAACCTGCTGATCATCAACACCAGCAATGTCGCCGGCGCGAACTCGCTGAAGCTCAGGAGCAAGGCGACGCCCGAAGAGCTGAAGCGGGTGTCGCTGACCGGCACGCCCTATATCATGAAGTTCGAGCCCTTTCTCTCGGCCTTCGGCGCGCCGTGCAACCGGCCGCCCTGGGGCCGGCTCACCGCGCTCGACATGAACACCGGCAAGAAGAAGTGGGAAGTGCCGCTGGGCAGCACGCGGGACCAGGCGCCCTGGCCGGTCTGGAGCAGGATCGGCGTGCCCAACCAGGGCGGCACGCTCTCCACCGCGTCGGGCCTCGTCTTCATCGGCGCGGCGAGCGACAACTTCATCCGCGCATTCAGCACGGAGACCGGCGCCGAACTGTGGAAGGCGCGCCTGCCCGCCGGCGGCCAGGCCACGCCGATGAGCTTCCGGCTCAACAGCAACGGCAAGCAATATATCGTGATCTCCGCGGGCGGACATGGCGCATTGGGAACGAAGCATGGCGACTATCTGATCGCCTATGCGCTGCCTTGATCGACCTGCCCCGGTCCATGACGGGGCCATAGCGGGGCCATGATCTGGACCGCCGGCCGCGCGACGCTGCCGCCGACGGTCCCAAGACGGTTCAACGCATGTGCGGGCCATCCGGGCCTGCCGGGAGAAGATGATGTCGACACGGCGTGAATTCATGATCGGTTCGGTCGCTTTGGGAGCGATATTGGGCGCCTATGGCCGCGCCGTCGCACAGGGCACGCTGCCGCCCAAGTCGCCCTGCGGCATCGCGACCACCGCGATGGGCGCGCATCTGCGCGGCATAGAGGGCGTGGTGCCCGGCCTGCGCGCGAACCCCGTAGCCTATCTGGAATATTGCCGCTCGCTCGGCGCCGGCGGGGTCCAGCATGGGGTGAGCACCGACATTCCCGCCTTCAGGAAACGGCTGGAGGAGCTGGAGATGTATTATGAAGGCGAAGCTGCCCTGCCCACCTCGCTCGACATGGACACCGCCGATTTCGAACGCTCCATCGTCAATGCCAAGGCACTGGGCGCGCCATGCGTGCGTGCGGTGAGCCGGCCGCCGGCCCGGACCTCCGGCCGCCGCTACGAAGCGTTCGCCTCCGCCGCGCAGTTCGGCGAATGGCAGGCGCAGGCCGACGCCATCGTGCTCAAATGCCTGCCCATCGCGGAACGCCACAAGGTCGCCATCGCGCTGGAGAACCACAAGGACCGCACCGCCGACCAGCTTGCCGCCTTCCTCAAGAAGGCCAGCAGCGAATATCTCGGCTGCCTGATCGATCCGGGCAACAACATGGCCTTCATGGAAAGCGCCACCGAGACCGTGACCACGCTTGCCCCCTATGTGAAGGCATGTTCGCTCAAGGACATGGGCGTCGCGCCCTATGCGCAGGGCTTCCTGCTGGCCGAAGTGCCTTTCGACACCGGCGTCAACGATCAGACCGCGCTCTTCAAGCTGATGCGCAGGCATAATCCGAAGCTGAATGCCGTGACCGAGCTGATCACCCGCGATCCCCTGAAGATCCCGGTCCTGACCGACGATTATTATCGCTCCTTCCCGGAACGGAGGGCACGCCGCGACGCGTGGATGGCGATGGTCAAGGCCAGGGCGTCCGACCTGCCGATCCTGAGCACGCGGACGCCCATGGAGCGCCTGCAGGCCGAGGAGGACAACAACCGCAAGGTCTTCGCATGGGGGCTGACGCATCTGAAGGGCCTGTGAGCTGCAACGCATGACGCCCCGATCGCCGCGCCGCATCGCGACCGATGATCGGAAGCGTCATGCACCGACGTGGAATCGCGCCGCCGCCGCTATGGCATGCCGTCGATCATCGCCGGGGAGTGCGCAGGGAAAGGGAAAGCCTGCCCATGCGCACAGGGGCCCGGCGGGCGGGCGGAGGCGCCGATAATCCTGCCAGTGCCGCCTGTCGGGTTACAGGCGGACCTCACACCTTTCCTCAGCGCTGATCCGCCCCGCCTCAAGGACGGTCATGACATCCAGGGCCTCCTGGGGCGGCACCGGGTTGGGGCCCCGCTCCAGCAGTGCATCGCGCAGGGCGCCGTAGAAGGCCGCATAATTGCCGCGTTCGCTTTCGACGGCGGTCTCCTGCGCCCGGCCATGCCGATCCAGCGATGTGAGGAGCCCCGGCCTGGGATCGATCCCCCAGTCGGGAGCCATCGGTGTCAGGCCCGCCTTCAGCTGCCCCTCCTGCGGATCGGGACCATGTTTGACATAGCTGCCCCGCGTCCCGTGGATGGCGAAGCGCAGCCCGTGGGCCTGCGCCATCTGCGACGCGTGGAGGATCACGCGCCGCGCGCCATAGCGGAGGACGACATGCGCATAATCGGGGGCCGATGCCCCCGGCCTTTGCCTGGCCATGTCCGCGAACAACGCCTCCGGCATGCCGAACAGCTGCAACGCCTGATCCACAAGATGCGGGCCCAGATCCTGCCAGACCCCCGCGGCACGCCTGTCCTTCCATCGATCCGTCACATCCGGACGGAAGCGATCGAAATGGCTTTCAAACTGCAGGATCTCGCCCAGCATATCTTGCCCGAGAAGACGCCTGACGGTCAGGAAATCCCCATCCCAGCGCCGGTTATGATAGATGGAGAGCATCCGGCCCGTCGCTGCCGCCCGCGCCGCCACGCTGCGCGCTTCTTCAAGGCCGGGCGCGAACGGCTTGTCGACAACCACATGCTTGCCCGCATCCAGCGCCGCCAGCGCCTGTTCGGCATGGAGCATGTCCGGCGTGGCGAGAACGACAAGGCCGACAGCAGCATCCGCCAGCGCAATGCCCAGATCGCCGACCACGTCGACGCCGGGCAGATCGGCATGCACCTTGCCGGGATCGCTCGACACCACGGTCGTCAGGGCCATGCCATCGGTGGACAGGATCAACGGCGCGTGGAAGGTCTTTCCCGCCAGGCCATAACCGACCAACGCAACATGGACTGGCCCCGGCATCCTGTCTCCCTTTCGATCACGCGGCACGATCATATGCATTTTTTTGCGGCAGCCCATGCTGCGCTTGCGCCCTGGCCGCCGACGGAAAGGGTCCGGCCCGGCGCCGGAACGCGATCAGATTGGATATGGTAGCGGAGGAGGGACTTGAACCCCCGACACGCGGATTATGATTCCGCTGCTCTAACCAGCTGAGCTACTCCGCCCCGATCGTGACACACGCCGACGCGCCGTCATGTTTCAGAACCCACCGGCCGCTTCGCGACGTGGCGAGGGGGCGCTATACTCAGGCTTGCGGGAGTGGTCAACGGTCCTTTCATCGGCTTTTCCGTCCTGCATCGGCCCGCGACGTTCGCGGCTCTTGCAATGACGAAAAAAGCCCGCCAAGCAGCGCCCAAAGAATATGAAGTGGCGGAGGCAAGGGCAAATGAGCAATTATGATGTTCTGATCGTGGGGGCGGGTCATGCCGGCGCGCAGGCGGCGATCACCCTGCGGCAGGCAGGATTTCAGGGCAGCGTCGGCATGATCGGCGACGAGCATGAGCCGCCCTATGAGCGTCCGCCACTCTCCAAAGAATATTTTGCGGGCGAAAAGACCTTCGAACGGATATTGATCCGCCCCGCCTCTTTCTGGGGTGAGCGCGATATCGACCTGCGCCTGGGCGAGCGCGTCCGCAATGTCGATCCCGCCGCAAAGACCGTGACGCTGACGGACGACCGGACCGTCGGCTATGGCTCGCTGATCTGGGCGACAGGCGGCAGCCCGCGCATGCTCTCCTGCCCCGGCGCGGACGCCAGCGGCATTCATGCCGTGCGCCGCCGCACCGATGTCGATGCGATGATCGCCGCCCTGCCCGATGTCGCGCATGTCGCGATCGTCGGCGGCGGCTATATCGGGCTGGAAGCAGCCGCCGTGCTGACCAAGCTGGGCCGCAAGGTCACGCTGCTGGAAGCGCTGGACCGCGTGCTCGCCCGCGTCGCCGGCGAGGCATTGTCCCGCTTCTACGAGGCCGAGCACCGTGCCCATGGCGTCGACCTGCGCACCGGGGCGATGGTGGAGGCCATCGAGACGAAGGACGGCCATGCGACCGGCGTGCTGCTGGCGGACGGCAGCCGGGTGCCGGCGGACATGATCATCGTCGGCATCGGCATCATCCCGGAGACCGGGCCGCTGATCGCGGCTGGCGCCAGCGGCGGCAATGGCGTGGACGTGGATGGCTATTGCCGCACCAGCCTGCCCCACATCTATGCCGTGGGCGACTGCGCATCGCATGTGAATGGCTATGCCGGCGGCCTGCAGATCCGCCTCGAATCCGTGCAGAACGCCAATGACCAGGCGAAGGTCGCCGTCCAGCACATCCTGGGCGATGCCAAGCCCTATGATGCGGTGCCCTGGTTCTGGTCCAACCAATATGACCTCAAGCTGCAGACCGTCGGCATCTCCTCCGGGCATGACACGGCCATCCTGCGCGGCGATCCGGCGACTCGCAGCTTCTCCGTCCTCTATCTGAAGGCGGGCCGGCTGATCGCGATCGACGCGGTGAACGCGGTGAAGGATTATGTACAGGCCCGCGCGCACATCCTGTCCGGCGCGGTGCTGGACCAGGCACAGCTTGCCGATGCGTCGCGCCCGCTCAAGGAAGTCGACCTGGCCTGATCCGGCCTGCGATGGGGAGAGGCGGGCATGCCCCGCCCTCCCCCTTCAGCCGCGAAAGGGCATGGCGCGGATCGGCAGCCATGGGCCGCCCATGTAACGCCACGCCGCAAGCCCGGCGATCATGAAGGGGCGTGGGCGAAATCCCTTCTCCAGCGCGGCCTGAAGCGTGCGGGCACGGACCGGCGGCACCTTGTTCTGGATGGTGACATGCAGGCGCGGCGTCGCCCGGTCCTGCGGCGTCAGCATGCCGGCAAAGGCACTGGCCAGTTCGTCGCGCATCGCCATCAGCGCCGGGCTTTCGATCCGCAGCGCCACGCCCCCGTCCAGGTCGATGAAACCGGCAAGGCGCGCCGGCGGCGGGGGCGAGGCGCAGAGCGCCGCCAGCCGCCGCAGCAATTCCGCCTCCACCGAAGGCGGCAGATGATGGAACAGGGTGAGATGCGCCGGCAACCGGTTGCGCTCGGGCGGGAAATGCGCGCGGCGCAATCCATCCGCCCAGGCGAAGTCGGCCGCGCCCATCGTCGCCGAGACGATGATGGGCGCGCGCGCGATGTCCGGCGTCGCGATGCCGCCGGACGGCCCGTCCGGACGATCAGGCAGCCACCGCCTCCGGATGCGCCTTCACCCAGTCGAGCACGGGCTCGGGGCGGCTTTCCCCATAGGGGTCTTCGTCCGCGCCGACATCGTTGATGCCGGGCTCCTCGAACCAGGCCACGATCGTGCCGTCGTCCACCACCATCGCATAGCGCCAGCTGCGCTCGCCGAAGCCCAGATGGTCCTTCCTGATGAGCATGCCCATCCGCCGGGTGAAATCGCCCGAACCGTCGGGCAGCAGCTTGACGTTCTTCAAGCCCAGATGCTTGCCCCACTGGAACATCACGAAGGCGTCGTTGACGGAAAGGCAATAGACCTCATCCACGCCCGCCGCCTTGAACGCTTCATACATGCGTTCGAAGGCCGGGCATTGTTCCGTCGAGCAGGTCGGCGTGAACGCGCCGGGCAGCGAGAAGACGACGCTGCGCTTGCCGGCGAAAAGCGCGCCGGTGCCGACCTCCTGCCAGCGGAAGGGATTGGGGCCGCCCACGCTTTCATCGCGCACGCGGGTCTTCAGGGTGACGTCGGGAATCTTGCGTCCGAGCATGATGGTCTCCGTTGGTGATGATGGGCGAACATGCAACTGCCCTTCGCCCGCGCCGGCCATAGACAGACCATGCATGGCAGGGCCAACGCAAGCATTGGCACAGACTGATCGCTTCTCTCAATCAAACAGCCCCATAAGATCGGTATCGCCAACATCGAACCGGGCGCGAAATAGGATATCATGGCGCAGTGGCGGACAGAGCGTTTCCGCTCAAATCAGGAGACGCTCCAGCGTCGCGATATGGAGAGAGCCATGGTTACGCCGCCAAGGTCATTCTATGCCATCGGCATTGCCGCCTTCCTCTGGAACATGATGGGCGATGTCGCCTATCTCATGCAGGTGACGATGGATCTGGGCGCGCTCGCGAAGACCGATCCCTATACCGCCCGAACCTTTGCGAGCATGCCGGCATGGGCATGGTCGGCCTATGCCATCGCCGTCTGGGGCGCGACGCTGGCGACCGTGCTGATGCTGTTGCGGCGGGCGATCGCCGTGCCGCTCTATGCACTGTCGCTGCTCGCGATCATCGTGCAGTTCAGCTACAGTTTCCTCGGCACGGACCTGCTGGCCATGAAAGGCTGGGCAGCGGCCCTGTTCCCGGCATTGATCCTGGTGCTGGGCATCGCGCAGTTTCTTTATGCGCGGGCGATGGTGGTGAAGGGCGTGCTGCGCTGAACGCGCGTCACAACTCGCCGCGCTGGCGGCGGATGTCGAACCACTTGCGCACATTCTCATTATGCTGCTGCAGGGTATCGGCGAAGATATGCCCGCCCTTCCCGTCCGCCACGAAATAAAGCGCCTTGGTCTGCGCAGGCTGCAGCACGGCAAGGATGGAGAGCCGGCCCGGATTGGCGATCGGCCCCCTGGGCAGGCCGGCCATCGCATAGGTGTTGTAATCGTTGACCGCCACGATCTCCGACCGCTTGATCCGGCGCCCCAGCGGGCGCCCCCTGGTGATCGGATAGATGATCGTGGGATCGGCCTGCAGCCGCATGCCGGTGCGCAGGCGGTTGCCATAGACGCCGGCAACGATCGGCCGTTCGGCCGGAACCGCGGTTTCTTTTTCGACGATGCTGGCCAGGGTGATGGCCTCGCCGGGCGTCTTGACGACCGCCGCGCCGGAGCGATCCGCCCATAGCTGCGCCAGCGCCTTCGTCATCGCCGCCTGCATCCGCGCCAGCACCGCCTGACGGCTCTCGCCCCGCTCGAAGGCATAGCTGTCCGGCAACACGCTGCCTTCTTCGGGCACGGCGATGGTCCCGGTCAGTTCCTCCTGCGCCATCAGCCGGTCATGCACCAGTACCGAAGGCATGCCCTCGGGAATGGTGATCAGGCGGCTGATCGCCTTGCCGCCCTGCAGGATCGAAAGAATCTCGGCGTTGCTCGCCCCCTTGGGCAGGACATATTCGCCCGCCTTGATCGGTTTGGACGACCCCAGGAGCTTCGCCCGCGTCAGGAAGGTTTCGGCCGACGTGATAGCGCCCGCGCGCTGCAACTGCGCGGCCATGCTTTTCAGCGTCGCGCCTTCGGGCACGACGACGCTGATGTCCGCCTTTGCCGGCCCGGCCTGTTTCCAGCCATGCACGAACTGAAAGGCGACAAACGCCGCCACGGCCATGCCGATGATCAGGATCAGGCAGCCGAGGCGGCGCATGATGCTGACCTCAGATCGCCTTCATGATGAGCGAGGCGTTGGTGCCGCCAAAACCGAAGCTGTTGTTCAGCACCGCGCGGACCTTCCGCTGCTTGGCGACATGCGGCACCAGGTCGACGCCGATGCAGCTTTCGCTGGGATTGTCGAGGTTGAGCGTCGGCGGCACGATCTGGTCGCGCATCGCCAGGATGCAGAAGATACTCTCCACCGCGCCCGCGCCGCCCAGCAGATGGCCGATGGCGGACTTGGTCGAACTCATCGAGATATGGCCGATATCGCTGCCGAACAGGCGACGGACCGCGCCCAGCTCCAGCTCGTCGCCCATCGGCGTGGAGGTGCCGTGCGCGTTCACATAATCGATGTCGGAGAGCGACAGGCCAGACTTCTTCAGCGCCATTTCCATCGAACGGAAGGCGCCCAACCCCTCGGGATGCGGCGCCGTGACGTGATAGGCATCGCCCGACAGGCCATAACCGATCACTTCGGCATAGATTTTCGCGCCGCGCGCCTTGGCCCGCTCATATTCCTCCAGCACGACGACGCCGGCACCCTCGCCCATGACGAAGCCGTCGCGGTCGACATCATAGGGGCGGCTCGCCTTTTCGGGCGTGTCGTTGAAATTGGTGGAAAGCGCACGGGCCTGCGCGAAGCCGGCGATGCCGATCGGGCAGATCGCGCCTTCCGCGCCGCCCGCCAGCATCACGTCGGCATCGTCCATCGCGATCATCCGCGCGGCGTCGCCGATCGAGTGCGCGCCGGTGGAACAGGCGGTGACGACCGCATGGTTCGGCCCCATCAGGCCATATTTGATGCTGACCTGCCCGGAGATCAGGTTGATCAGGCGACCATGGACGAAATGCGGCGAAACCCGGTTCGGCCCCTTGTTGGCCAGCACCAGCGATTCGCTCTCGATGCCCGGCAGGCCACCGATGCCCGAACCGATGGAACAGCCGGCCCGCAGGCGCTCCTCCTCTGTCATTCCGGTGAGGCCGGCATCCTGCAGCGCCTCGCTCGCGGCGGCGATGCCGAAGACGATGAACGGATCGACCTGCCGCTGGATCTTGTGATCGACCTCCTTATAGGGATCGAAGCCATATTCATGGTCCGCCGGCTTCACTTCGCAGGCGATGCGGCATTTATATTCGCTGGCATCGAAACGGGTGATCGTGGCCGCGCCCGATCTGGACGCCAGAATATTCTTCCAGGTGGTTTCCACATTCCCACCCAGCGGGGTCACCATGCCAAGGCCGGTTACGACGACACGACGCATATTCCTGCTCCAGATACTTGCAGGGGGTAAGCCCCCTTGCCGTCACGGCCCCATGGGCCGCGAACGGGCTTAACGATCAAATTCCCCAAGGGCCAGATGCGAAACGGCCCTCCAGCCACGGCCAATGCCGGGTCGGAGAGCCGCCTGCATGCATGCATTGCCTCGCCATCCCGACGTGCGGAACGGCGCAACGGCCCTTACTGCTTGCTGTCGATATAATCGATGGCATCCTTGACGGTGCCGATCTTCTCGGCCGCATCGTCAGGGATCTCGACGCCGAATTCTTCTTCGAACGCCATCACGAGTTCAACGATATCAAGGCTGTCGGCGCCCAGATCGTCGATGAAGCTCGCGTCTTCCGTGACCTTCTCGGCCTCGACGCCCAAATGCTCGACGACGATTTTCTTTACGCGATCCGCGGTCTCACTCATGGGTGGTCCTTCTTCTTAGCAAAAACTGACATGGCCGATTAACGTCCGTTCAGCCACACGCCCTAGTGCGAAGCCGAACGGGAGGCAAGAGGCAAGGCGCATGCACCGCGCCCCCACGCCGTTCTTCAGATCATCGCCATTCCGCCGTTCACATGCAGCGTCTGGCCGGTGACATAGCCTGCTTCCCTGCTGGAAAGATAGACGACGGCGGCGCCGATATCGCCCCCCTCGCCCAGTTGGCCGGCGGGAATCTTCGCGGTGATGGCCTGCTTCTGCGCGTCGTTGAGCGCATCGGTCATCGCCGAGCGGATGAAGCCGGGCGCCACGCAGTTGACGGTGATGCCGCGGCTGGCCAGTTCCTGCCCCAGCGCCTTCGACATGCCGATGATGCCGGCCTTCGACGCGGCATAATTGGCTTGGCCCGGATTGCCGGTGACGCCGACGACCGAGGTGATCGAGACGATACGGCCGAAACGGGCCTTCATCATCGGCCTGGCGGCGGCGCGGCACAGGCGGAACGCGGCCTCCAGATTGACCGAGATCACCTGCTCCCACTCCTCGTCCTTCATGCGCAGGATCAGGTTGTCGCGGGTGATGCCGGCATTGTTGACGAGAATGTCGAGCTTGCCGCCCAGCGCCTCGACCGCCTGCGGCACCAGCGCATCGACGGCGGCGGAGTCGCCCAGGTCGCAGACCAGGCTCTTGTGGTCCCCGCCCAGTTCGGCGGCAAAGGCCTGCAACTTCCCTTCATTGCTGCCCGAAAGCGCCAGCGTGGCGCCCTGCGCGGCCAGCGCCCTGGCGATGGCGGAGCCGATGCCACCCGAAGCGCCCGTCACTAGCGCGGTCATTCCTGTAAGATCGAACATGGTCTTCATCCTCTTGAAATTCAGTCGCCCCTGAACGCCGGCGGGCGGCGCTCGATAAAGGCGTCGATGGCCTCGGCATTGTCCGCCGTCCCATGCGCCAGCGCCTGCATCGCGGCCGACATCTCCAGCGTCTGGGCCAAGGTGCCGGTCTGCGATTCGCGCAGCAGCCGCTTGGTCATGCGGGTGGCGTGCGGGGGATTGGCGGCGATCTTCTGCGCCACGGCGCGCGCGGCGTCCATCAGCGCGTCGTCCGGCACGACGCTGGAGACAAGGCCGATGCGCAGGGCCTCGTCCGCGTCGATCGTCTCGCCGGTCAGCGCCAGTTCGGTCGCTTTCGAGAAACCGACGATGCGCGGCAGCAGCCATGCGCCGCCATCGCCCGGAATGATCCCGAGCTTCACGAAGCTCTCGGCGAATTTCGCCGATTGCGCGGCGATCCGCACGTCGCACATGCAGGCAAGGTCGCAGCCCGCCCCGATCGCCGGCCCGTTGATGGCCGCCACGACCGGCACTTCGAGCGCCTGGAACATCAGCGGCAGGCGCTGGATGCCATATTTATAGTTGCGCCGGGTCTGCACCGCCGCCGGAGCGTTGAGCGGCCCCAGGCCTGGCTTCATCGTCTTGACGTCCCCGCCCGAGGAAAAGGCGCTGCCCGCCCCCGTCAGGATCACGACGCGGACGCCGATGTCGCGATCCGCCTGCCCGAACGCCGCGCACAGCGCATCCACCATGTCCGGATCGGAAATGGGGTTGCGCTTTTCCGGCAGGTTCAGCGCCACCGTCAGGATGGCGCCGTCACGGGAGAGCTTCAGCAGATCGGCCATGGTCAGAGCGCTTTCAAAACCGCCTCGATATCGTCCATCGTCATGACGCTGGTCACGGTGGCGTCGGGCGCGATGCGCTTCACCATCGGGCCGACGACCTTGCCGCCCAGCTCGACGAAATCGGTGACGCCCGCATCCCACATGGCCGCGATCGATTCGCGCCAGCGGACCCGGCCCGTCACCTGCTCCACCAGCCGCGCGCGAATCTCGTCCGGCGCGGCGATCGGCGCGGCCAGCACATTGGCGTAGACCGGCAGCAGCGGCGTGGACAGTTCAGCCTCGGCCAGCGCGGCCGCCATCGCGTCGGCGGCAGGCTGCATCAGCGGGCAGTGGAAGGGCGCGGATACGGGCAGCAGCACGCCGCGCTTGATGCCGTGATCCTTCACCATGGCGACCGCGCGCTCCACCGCGCCGCGATGGCCGGAGATCACGACCTGGCCCGGATCATTGTCATTGGCGACGGTGCAGACCTCGCCTTCGGCCGCGGCTGCGGCCAGCGCAGTCGCCTTTTCGATGTCCGCGCCCAGCAGCGCCGCCATCGCGCCCTCGCCCACCGGCACGGCGGCCTGCATCGCCTGGCCGCGCAGCTTGAGCAGCCGCGCCGTCGTGGGGAGCGAAAAGCCGCCCACCGCGCACAGGGCGCTATATTCGCCCAGCGAATGGCCGGCGACGAAATCCCCCTTCTGCGCGATGCTGATGCCGCCTTCCCGCTCCAGCACCCGCAATGTCGCGATGGCATTGGCCATGATCGCCGGCTGCGCATTTGCGGTCAGCGTCAGGTCCGCTTCCGGGCCTTCCACCATGATGCGGAACAGATGCTGCGACAAAGCGTCATCCACTTCCTGAAACACCGCCTTCGCCACCGGGCTGGCATCGGCAAGTGCCTTGCCCATGCCGACCGACTGGCTGCCCTGCCCTGGAAAGATGAATGCCCGCATCGACCCCTAATCCTTGCAAAAGCCCCGTTTTTGGCCATTGTTACGGGGCAGAGTTACATTTTGCGACATAAATGGCATTGAGCCCCCGCCGCGAATTGGGCAGGAACTAAAGAGCGCTGCTATCGCGTGCAAGCGCAGCGTGCGCATTTTCGCCATTTGCCTCATCCCGTGGCAGCCATGTAAAGGACATCTGTGCGTTACCGGATCGCCCCGATCTCAGGCCTTGCGATCGCCCTGTCGACCTGCATTCTGTCGGCCAGCACCCTTTCGGGGTGCGCCGCCGGCCCCGATTATCGCCCGCCCGCGCCCGAGTCCCTGGGGGTGCCCGCACGCTATAGTTCCGGGAGCGAGAATGCCGGCAGCGAGACGGCCGCGGGCGCCGAGGAGCTGGCGACATGGTGGAAGCAGTTCGGCGACTCTGCGCTCGACGGGCTGATCGCAAAGGCGCTCGCCAACAATCTCGACATCGCCCAGGCCACGGCCCGGCTGCGCCAGGCGCGCGAAGCGCTGGTGCAGGCCAATGCCGACCGGCTGCCGCAGGTCAGCGCCACGGGCAGCGCCGGCCGCAACTATCGCAGCGGCACCAGTGGCGTCCAGCTCGACAGCAACGGCAATGTCATCGGCACGTCGGACAATAGCTGGTCCAGCAGCTATTCGGTCGGCGCGGATGCCAGCTGGCAGGCGGACGTGTTCGGCGGCCTTGCCCGGTCTTCGGAGGCGGCGCGGGCCGATTATGCCGGCAGCGGCTATGACCTGGCCGCCGTGCGCGTGGCGATGATCGGCGAACTGGTCTCCAATTATATCCAGGCGCGTCTGGCGCAGGAGCAGCTGCGCATCGCCCGCGAGCAGCTGTCCTATCAGCAGGACAATGCCGACATCGCCGGATGGCGGCTGAAGGCGGGCCTCGTCTCGTCGCTGGACAATGAACAGGCGCGCCAGCAGCTGGCGCAGACCACCGCCACCATCCCGACCTTCGAAAACAGCGCCAAGGCCGCGCTCAACCGCATCGCCGTGCTGACCGGCGAGGCGCCGGGCGAGGCCACCGGCGCGCTGGAAACGCCTCAGGCGATCCCGACGGCGCCCTATGCCATTGCGTCCGGCATTCCCGCCGACACGCTGCGCCAGCGCCCCGATGTCCGCTCGGCCGAACGCAGCCTTGCCGCCGCGACGGCGCGGATCGGCGTGGCCAAGGCCGCGCTCTACCCCGCGCTCGGTAT
This sequence comes from Sphingobium aquiterrae, assembly GCF_037154135.1. Classification (NCBI taxonomy): domain Bacteria; kingdom Pseudomonadati; phylum Pseudomonadota; class Alphaproteobacteria; order Sphingomonadales; family Sphingobiaceae; genus Sphingobium; species Sphingobium aquiterrae. Next base: position 27,654 of record NZ_JBANFL010000014.1, on the reverse strand, counting down.
CAGCGGCAATATCGGCACCAGCGCCACCGCCTTCCGCAGCCTGACCGACATCGTGACCGGCGGCATCTTCGCCAGCCTTGCCCAGACGATCTTCGATGGCGGCGCGCGCCGATCCCAGCTGCGGTCGCAGCGCGCCGCCGCGGACGGCGCCTTTGCCGCCTACAAGAGCAGCGTGCTGACCGCGATCGAGGATATCGAGAACGCCATGAACGCGCTGTCCGCCGCGCGCATCCGCAAGGCGCAATTCACCGTCGCAGAGGATGCGGCCAACAATGCCGCCATCCTGGTCCGCGCCCAGTATCGCGCCGGCCTCACCGATTTCCAGAACCTGCTCACCGCCGAGCAGACCCTGCTTTCCGCGCGCAACAGCCTGGCTGGCGCGCAATCCGACGAAGTCCTGGCCGTCGCCCAGCTCTATGGGGCACTGGGCGGTGGATGGCAGAACATGGACGAGACGCCGAAATGACCGAAGAGACGAGCCCGCCACCGGCAACCCAGCATGATCTGGACGACTTTCTGGGCGTCCATCCCAACAAGCCGTGGCGCAAATGGGTGGAATGGGGCGTCATCGGCTTTGTGCTGCTGGTGCTGCTGTTCCTGCTGTCCCGCTGCTTTGGCGGCGACGACGGCCCGAGCTACGCAACCCGCACGGTGCGCACGGGCGACCTGACCGTCACCGTATCCGCCACCGGCAACCTCAAGCCCATCAACCAGGTGGATGTCGGCTCCGAACAGTCGGGCAAGATCACCGCCATCTATGTCGATGTGAACGACCGGGTGGTAAAGGGGCAGAAGCTCGCCGAACTGGATACCCGGCGCCTGGTCGATTCCGTCAACCAGAACCAGTCGCAGGTCGCCGCCGCCAACGCCGGCGTGGCGCAGGCCGAAGCGCAGGTCGCGCTCGCAAAGGCGACGCTGGACCGGCAGGAGACCGTCTATCGCCTTTCGGGCGGCCGCGTGCCCGCCAAGACCGAGCTGGATTCGGCGCGCGCCACCTATCGCCAGGCACAGGCCGCGCTCGAATCGGCCAAGGCGCAGGTGCAGGTCTCGCAGGCGCAGCTTTCGACCGCGCAGACCAATCTTTCCATCGCCCAGATCGTCTCGCCGGTGACGGGCGTCGTCCTCTCCCGCGATATCGAGCCGGGCCAGACGGTGGCCGCGTCGTTCAACGCGCCGGTGCTGTTCACGATCGCCGAAGACCTGACGCAGATGGAGGTCGAGGTTTCCGTGGACGAGGCGGATGTCGGCCAGGTGAAAAACGGCCAGGAAGCCTCCTTCAGCGTCGACGCCTTCCCCGGCCGGGAATTCCCCGCCCGCATCACCCGCGTCAATGTGGGGTCGAACGCGTCGTCCTCTTCCTCCTCGTCATCCTCCTCGACGTCCAGCACGACCAGCAGTACCAACACCGTCGTCGCCTATACGGCCGTGCTTTCCGTCAACAATGCCGATGAAACGCTGCGTCCGGGCATGACCGCGACGGCGGACATCGTGACGAAGAAACTGCATGACGTCGTGCTCATTCCCAATGCCGCGCTGCGGTTCAAGCCCAGCACGGCGAGCAGCGGCGGCGGCATCACCAGTTCCCTCATGCCCCGCCCCCGGCGTGGCAACAGCGCGGTGCAGTCCGTCAGCTTCGGCGCGGGCAGCAGCCAGACGGTCTATGTGCTGGGCGACGATGGCAAGCCGCAGCCGGTGCAGATCACCATCGGCGACAGTGACGGCACCCGCACGGCCGTCGCCGGCGGCGCGTTGAAGGAAGGGATGAAGGTCATCACCGGCCAGCTTGCCGCCGGGCAGACCGCGCCCGAAGAGCCCGACGCGACCGCAAATGGCAGCGGCCAGGACAGGAAGGCCGGCGGCAACAGCGCCGCCGCCACCCCCGCGAAACGTCCGCCGCATGATCGCCGCGAACATCCGCCGCGGGTCGCGCTGGAGGAACGGAGGCTGTCCGTCGCTGGGCCGGCCATGGCGGCCGCCCTTCCCCTCTCCCGGCAGCTTCCCGATCCGCTGCGGGCGCAGCGCGTCGTTGCCGGCTGATCGCGATGGCCGACCAGCCGATCATCAGCATGCGCGGCGTGACCAAGGTCTATGGCGAGGGCCCGACGGCGTTCCAGGCGCTGAAGGGCATAGACCTCGACATCGCGCAGGGCGATTTCGTGGCGGTCATGGGGCCATCGGGCTCCGGCAAGTCGACCACGATGAACATCCTGGGCTGCCTGGATGTGCCCAGCGGCGGCACCTTCCTGTTCAAGGGCCGCCATGTCGAGACGCTGGACCGGGACCAGCGCGCGCTGTTGCGGCGGCGCTATCTGGGCTTCGTGTTCCAGGGCTTCAACCTGCTGTCGCGCACCACCGCGCTGGAGAATGTCGAGCTGCCGCTGCTCTATCGCGGCGAGGACAAGCGCGCGCGCAATGAATTGGGCATGGCGGCCCTGGACAAGGTCGGCCTGAAACCCTGGTGGGATCATACGCCGGCGGAGCTTTCCGGCGGTCAGCAGCAGCGCGTCGCCATCGCCCGCGCCATCGTCACCCAGCCCGACGTGCTGCTGGCGGACGAGCCGACCGGCAATCTGGATACGGAACGCTCGATCGAGATCATGAAGCTGCTGACGGACCTCAACCGCAACAGCGGCATCACCGTGCTGATGGTCACGCATGAGCAGGAAATGGCCGCATTCGCCCGCACCATCGTGCATTTCCGCGACGGCCTGGTCGAAAGCATCGAAGCGGGGACGCGGGGCTGATGCTGGGCACCACCATCACCCTCGCCTTCCGGGCGATCATGCGGCACAAGCTGCGCTCCTTCCTGACGACGCTGGGCATCATCATCGGCGTGGCGGCGGTCGTCACCATGGTCACGCTGGGCAATGGCGCCACGGCGGCGGTGCGCCAGCAGATCTCCTCGCTGGGCGCGAACATCCTGCAGCTGCGCCCTGGCCAGGGCTTCGGCCGCGGCGGCGGCGGCCCGCGCCCACCCGACTTCAAGCCGGAGGACGTGACCGCCATCGCCAACCAGATCACCGGCGTGCGCGCCGTCGCGCCGCTGGCCCAGACCAGCGGCACCGCGATCTATGAAGGCAATAACTGGTCCACCACCGTCAACGGCACCACCGCCGCCTATTTCGAGGCGCAGCAGTGGAAGATCGACAGCGGCCGGCTGTTCATGCCGGAAGAGGAAGCCGCCGGGAAACCCGTCTGCATCATCGGATCGACGCTGCGCACCAATATCTTCCGGCAGGCGGACCCCATCGGCAAGCGTTTCCGCATCAAGGGCGTCTCCTGCCAGGTCATCGGCCTGCTCGCGACACGCGGCCAGGGCGGCTTCGGGCAGGATCAGGACGATGTCGTGATGATGCCGATCAAGTTCGTGCAGCGCCGCTTCACCGGCAATCGCGACATCAGCCTCATCATGGTCGCGGTGGACGACGCCTATGAAACCAGCGCCGTGCAATCGACGCTGGAAGACATGATGCGCGAGCGGCGCAAGATCAAACCGGGCACCGCCGACAATTTCAACGTGTTCGACACCAAGCAGATCAGCGACACGCTGACCGGCACCACCACCATCCTGACGCAGATCGTGGCGGCGGTGGCCGCGATCTCGCTGCTGGTGGGCGGCATCGGCATCATGAACATCATGCTGGTGTCGGTGACGGAGCGGACGCGGGAAATCGGCATCCGCCTTGCCATCGGCGCGGTCGCGCGCGAGGTGCTGATGCAGTTCCTGGTGGAGGCGATCGTGCTTTCCTGCCTGGGCGGCCTCATCGGCCTGCTGCTGGCGCTCATCGCGTCGATCATCATCTCGCCGCTGATGAAGGTGCCTTTCATCTTCGATGTAAAGGTGAATCTGCTCGCCTTCCTGTTCTCGGCGGCGATCGGCGTCGTTTTCGGCTATTTCCCGGCGCGGCGGGCGGCGGCGCTCAACCCGATCGACGCGCTGCGCCACGAGTAACCTGAACAACCGTTCATCAAACCGATGTTTTTGTTACATTTTTTGACATCTTTTCGCTGTTCGCGACACAAGTTCGCGACAATAGACCTCTATCTCTGTGTTCGACGCCGAGAGGGGCGCCGAGACAGGACAAGGAGCAAAGACATGAAGAAATTTCTGATGGCGCTGGCCGCGACGACGATGATCGCCACGCCGCTGGTTTCCGCCCAGGCCCAGGCCCGCGCGCCCGAGCGCGTCGTGCATACGACCGTGAAGCAAGGCCCCAATGGCCATGTCGTCAAGAAGCAGACCGTCGTTCGCAAGGGCAATGACGTTCGCAGGGATAATGGCGTGCGCAAGGACAATGGCCGCCGCTGGGCCAAGGGCCAGCGCTTCGACCGCCGCTATGCGACGCATTACACGGTGATCAAGAACCCCCGCAGCTATCGCCTGTCCACGCCGCCGCGCGGCCACCAGTGGGTGCGTTCGGGCAATGACGCGGTGCTGATCGCCATCGGCAGCGGCATCATCGGCGCCGTGATCGCCAACAGCTTTCATTAAGATCGCGCACCATCAGGCAAAGCCTCCGGGACCTGGTCCCGGGGGCTTTTCCCTTGCCTGACCCCAGGCCCTATTCCGCCGTCGGCAAGCGCAGGCGCACCAGCAGGCCGCCCAGATCCTCGCTTTCCTCAAGCCTGACCGCGCCGCCATAGATTTCCGCTACGTCGCGCACGATGGCAAGGCCAAGGCCAGTGCCCGGCTTGCCCGAATCCAGCCGCACGCCCCGGTCGAAAATCCGCTCCCGGTCGGCTTCGGGAATGCCCGTGCCATCATCCTCGACCAGGATTTCCACCATGTCCCCGGCCCGCTGCACCGTCGCGAACACGCTGCCGCCGCCATATTTCGCGGCATTCTCCACCAGATTGCCCAGTAGTTCGTCCAGATCCTGCCGCTCTACCCGCACGCTGGCATCCTTCACCCCGTCCATGTCGATGCGGACATCGGGATAGAGCCGCGCCACGGCGCGCTCCACCGCCTCCAGGCTGGCCCACACCTCCGCGCGACTATGCGCCGAGCCGCGCCGGCCAACGGCGCGGGCGCGGGCAAGGTGATGGTCGACCTGCCGCCGCATGGTCGTAGCCTCGCGGATCACCGTTTCGTTCAGGTCGGGCGCCTGCGCGGTGGCGGCGTTCATGATGACGGTCAGCGGCGTCTTGAGCGCATGGGCAAGGTTGCCGGCATGGGTCCGCGCTTCTTCCGCCTGCCGCTCATTATGGGCGAGCAGCGCGTTCAGTTCCTCCACCATCGGCAGCACTTCGGCGGGCATCGGCTCGGTTACGCGGTTCTTGGTGCCCGCCCGCATCCGCTGGATTTCCAGCCGCACCCGGCGCAGCGGGATCAGACCATAGCCGGTCTGCAGCGCCGTCATGATGATGAGGCCGAGGCCAAGCAACGCAAAGCTCTTGATCAGCGTCGAGCGCAGCGTCTTGATCTGCGCATCCAGCCCGGCGCGCGCCTGCGCCACGATGAACAGCCAGCGCGTATCCGATCCGGGGATGATGACCGTCCGTTCCAGCACGCGCAGGTCTTCGCCGGGAAACTGCTTGCTGTCATAGACGTGGAAATCCCGGTCGGCGTGGCTCAGGTCCACCTTCAGCGCCCGGTCCCAGAGCGAGCGGGACCGCCAGTCCTCATGCCCCTTGCCGCTGATCTGGTAATAGGCGCCGCTATTGGGCTCCAGAAAGCGCTGGTCGGCCGGTTCGCGGTTGAACAGCACCTCGCCGTCCGGCCCGATTTCCGCCGAGGCGATCATCGCCGTCAGCACATAGTTCATGCCGTCGTCGAAATTGCGGGTCACGGCGTCCGACAGCACCCGGTCCAGCGCCACGCCGCCGCCCACCAGCAACAGGAAAATCCACAGCGCGGCGATGCCGATCATGCGGCGGCCGAGCGATCCGGTGGACCGGACGTCGATCATGTCCTGCGCCTGGTCCATCAACAGGTTCCGGCCGGCGGCGCGGCGCGGGATGCGCTGCGCCGCCCGATATCAGGCAACCGGCTCGTCGAGGCTGTAGCCAAGGCCGCGGATGGTGGTGATGACGTCCGCGCCCAGCTTTTTGCGGATACGCGTGACAAACACTTCTATCGTGTTGGAATCGCGATCGAAATCCTGATCGTAGATATGCTCGATCAACTCGGTGCGGCTGACCACCTTGCCCTTGTGATGGAGCAGGTAGGACAGGAGCTTATATTCCTGCGCCGTCAGCTTCACCGGCTCGCCCTTCAGCGTCACCTTGCCCGAGCGGGTGTCGAGCCGCACGTCGCCCGCGATCAGTTCGCTCGACGCATTGCCCGAGGCGCGGCGGATGAGCGCGCGCAGCCGCGCGATCAGCTCCTCGCTCTGGAACGGCTTGGCGAGATAATCGTCCGCGCCCGCATCGAGCCCGGCGACCTTGTCGGACCAGCTGTCCCGCGCGGTCAGCACCAGCACCGGGAAACCCCGGCCTTCCTTGCGCCAGCGGTCCAGCACGGTGAGGCCGTCGATCTCCGGCAGGCCAAGGTCCAGCACCACGGCGTCATAGCTTTCGGTCGCGCCCATGAAATGGCCGTCCTCGCCATCGGTCGCCAGGTCGACAGCATAACCCGCGCCTTCCAGCGTCGCCTTCAATTGCTGGCCCAGGCTGGGTTCATCCTCGACGATCAGCAGCCGCATAACATATTCCCCAATAAAGAAAGCACGGCCACGCTTCAGCGCGCCCAGCCGGTGATATCGCCTGTGCGGCCGTCCACATCAACCCAGACAACCTTGCCGTCCTTAACATATTTCAGACGGTAGCGGTTGCTCTCGCGCATGAATTCCGACCCTAGATAGGTCGCGTCGCCCATTTCGGATTCGACGCGCCGCTTGATGATGGCAAAGGGCATGACCTGTCCGTCGAGCAACGCACGCCGGGCGGCATCCTGCTCGTCCTTGCGGCCAAGCGCATCGGCCGGGGGCGCATGCAGGCTGGCGATCGCGGCCAGCGCCAGAACAAGCGTGGAGGCGGATTTCAAGATCATCGACATGGGTTTGGCATAGCGCAACGGCATTGAACAGCCCGTGAATGGAGCGCGGGCGACGACGACCCGATGCATCGCCGCCCGCACCGCATCGACTGGATGTCGATCGGCCCTGGAGCGCGCCGCGTTACATCCGACGCAGGGCGCCCGCGCTCATCCCTTGTTATCGCATCGTTTTTTGCGCAAAGCCGATTCCCACTTCTGCGCACGTTGCTTTAGCGTTCCAGCGCATATTGCACGGTGAGCGTGACGGAGGCGGAGACCTGCCCCGGCTCGATCGGCGTGCCGGCGGCGCGGTCGGCCTTCATCATCGCCATCATCGGCACCGGCTGCGCGCCGCCCGATCCGCCATTGTCGGTGATCGACACCAGCCGCGCGGCACGGAAACCGGCCTGTTTCGCATAATAATCGGCCTGCGCCTGCGCCGCCTTCAGCGCTTCGCCACGGGCCTGCACCACCAGCGGCTCGACATCGTCGATGCCGAAGGTCGGCCCGTTGATGCTGGTCGCGCCCGCCGCGACCATGGCGTCCAGAACGTCGCCGACCTTCGGCACATCGCGCACGATGACGGACAGCTGGTTCGACGCCTCATAGCCCAGGAAGCGCGGCTGCGTCTGCGATCCGTCGGGGTTGCGCTGGCCATAATCATATTGGGCGGACAGGCGCACGCCGCTGGTCTGGATATCCTTCTTCGCGATGCCCGCCTTGGCGAGCGCGGCGATCAGCGCCTGCGCCTTGCCGGCATTGTCCGCCATCGCCTGCCTGGCGGACGGCGCGCGGGTTTCGACGCCGGTGCCGACGGTCGCGATGTCCGGCGCATGATCGACGCTGCGGGTCACGTTCAGCGTCACCACCGGCGCGGTTTCGGCGATGGTGACGCTGGTCTGCGCCCGCGCGGTGGAGGCCATGGCGGCCGACAGCATCAGCGCCGAGGCGACAAGGGCGGTCGGCAGGGCGGTGGGGGTGGCAGAAGTCATCTCTCTCATGTCTCCATAATATCGCCATTGGTCGCTGCTCCGCGTCCTTTGGTCGCGGCCTCTTAACACCTCACGAGATGAATTGTGCCTGACCCATGTCGTCAGCATTGCGCAAGCATCTTGCCGATTGCCTCCACAGGCCCTAGCTGCCCCAGCATGGCGGCACCAATTCTCTCCTTCGAAAATCTCGGCCTCAACCAGGGCACCGGCTGGCTGTTCCGTGGCCTCAACATCTTCGTGGGGGAGCGGGACAGGCTGGCGCTGATCGGCCGCAACGGCGCGGGCAAGACCACGCTGCTGAAATTGCTGGCCGGCCAGGTCGAAGCGGACGAAGGCACGCGCAGCGTGACGCCGGGCAGCCGGGTCATCATGCTGGAGCAAGACCCCGATGTGCGCCCCTATGCGACCTTGCGCGATTTCGCGCTGGCGGGCGAGAACACGCCCCCCGCGCATGAGGTGGAAGCCATTGCCGACCAGCTCGGCATCGACCTTTCCCGCGAGGCGGCGACGGCCAGCGGCGGCGAGCGGCGTCGCGCCGCCATCTGCCGCGCGCTGGCGAGCCAGCCCGACCTGCTGCTGCTGGACGAACCGACCAACCATCTCGACATCTCGGCCATCGACTGGCTGGAAAGCTGGCTGGCGCGCTATAATGGCGCGTTCATCGTCATCAGCCATGACCGGACCTTCCTGACCCGGCTCACCCGGCAGACCTTGTGGCTGGACCGGGGCTCCATCCGCCGCAACGAAGTGGGTTTCGGCGGCTTCGAAACATGGATGGAAGCCGTCTATGCCGAGGAGGCCCGCGCCGCCGACAAGCTGGACGCGAAGCTCAAGATCGAGGCGCACTGGCTGGAGCGCGGCGTCACCGCCCGGCGCAAGCGCAACCAGGGCCGCCTCGCCAAGCTGTACGACATGCGCGCCGCGCGTGCCGCGATGGTCGGGCCGCAGGGCACCGCCAAGATCGCCGTGGCGAGCGACGACAGCAAGACGAAGAGCGTCATCAGCGCGGCGCATGTGACCAAGCGTTTTGGCGCCGGAGACAATCAGCGCACGGTCATCGACGACTTCTCGCTGCGTATCCAGAGGGGCGACCGCATCGGCATCGTCGGCGGCAATGGCGCGGGCAAATCCACCCTGCTCAAGCTGCTGACCGGCGAGATCGAACCCGACAGCGGCACCGTGACCCTGGCGAAGACGCTGGACAGCATCATCATCGACCAGCAGCGCAGCCTGATGCAGCCCGACAAGCGCGTGCGCGATGTGCTGGCCGAGGGCGGCGACTGGATCGACGTGCGCGGCGTGCGCAAGCATGTCCACGGCTATCTGAAGGAATTCCTGTTCGATCCCTCGCTGGCCGAGGCCAAGGTCGGCACGCTCTCGGGCGGCGAACGTTCCCGCCTGCTGTTCGCGCGCGAATTCGCCCGCGAATCGAACCTGCTGGTGCTGGACGAGCCGACCAACGACCTCGATCTGGAAACGCTCGACCTGTTGCAGGAAGTGATCGCCGACTATGCCGGCACGGTGCTGATCGTCAGCCACGACCGCGACTTCCTGGACCGCACCGTCACCGTGACGCTGGGGCTGGACGGCAGCGGCACGGTGGACGTGATCGTGGGCGGCTATGCCGACTGGGAAGCCAAGCGCAAGCCGCGCAACGCGCCCAGGGCCGCGAAGAAAGCGGAAGCCTCCGCCGCCCCGCCGCGCCCGACATCGGCCAAGCTCAGCTACAAGGACCAGCGCGACCTCGACCTGCTGCCCTCCCGCATCGAAGCGCTGGAGGCGCAGATCGCGAAGCATGAAGAGGCGCTGGCCGATTCCGCGCTCTACACCGCCAACCCCGCGCGCTTTGCCGAACTGACCATGGCCATCGACACCGCCCGCGCGGAAAAGGACGCGGCCGAAGAACGCTGGCTGGAACTGGCGGAAAAGGCCGAAGGGCTGGCGGGGTAATACGGATCGGCCTTTCCGCCGCTTTCACCCGATCCGGTAGAAATCCGCCACCCGGTCCAGCGCCAGTGCCAGGACCAGCTTTCCCGCCCGCGTGGGCCAGTCGAGGGCGCGTTCGGCCGCCGCCAACCCCTCCCCGGCACAGGCGACGCGCCAGAGGATGTCGCCAAGCCCCGGCCCTGCCGCGCGCATCGCGCCATCGAACCGTTCCCGCGCCGACAGCGCCGCCAATGTCGGATCGCGGCCATCGGGCGCCCCCCGACGCCCCGGCGTGGACGGCGCCGGGCTCCACGACATGGTGACGCGCGGGCCAAGGCCGGCACGCTCCCAGTCGCGCCGCAGCATCTCACCCGCACGATAGCGCCGGTCGCTGAGCTTCCCCCGCGCATGCAGCCAGGACAGCGGCGATTCGCCCAGATTGACCTGCAACCGGCGGGCAACGCCGTCCGGTCCTTCGATCAGCCGTTCCACACTCTGGCCGGCGGGCGCGCGTCTTTCGCCCCCTGACTGGCGCGTTCCGGCATGGGTGTCTCTTGTGGCGGGCATGGCATCTCCTTTTGCCCGCTCTTGCCATGTAGGATAATCTGTAGGACAGAACGCAAACCATATTGGTTGTGAAACTGCGAGGCCCACCGATGATCACCCGCATAAGGGAAGTCCGCAAGGCAAAGGGGATGACGCTGGAACAGGTGGGCGCGCGCTGCGTGCCGCCGACCACGGCACAGACCATCGGGCGGCTGGAAACCGGCACCCGCACCGTATCGGTCAAATGGCTGAACCGGATCGCCGCCGCGCTGGACGTGACCGCCGCGGAACTGGTCGACATGCCGGGGCAGGAAGCGCTGCCCGTCGCCGCCCTGCTCGACCATGAAGGCGCGCATGCGCCAAGCAGGCCGCTGCGCTTCACCCCGCCACTGCCCGCGCCCGGTCAGGTCGCGATCGCGGTGCGCGGCGGCGTGGGGGATTATCGCGCGGGCGACCAGATCTGGTGCGACCGGATCACGGCCGAGGCGTTGGCCGGCGCGCTCAATCGCGACATCCTGGTGCCGCGCCCGGGCGGCCGCTTCCTGTTCGGTCGGCTGATCGGGCGGGAGAACGGCATGGTCCATATCCTGCCCTCCGGTCCCGGCGCCCGGCAGCAGGTGATGAGCGATCCGCCATGGGCCGCGGTTGCGGTGCGGCTCGTCCGGTCGCTATGATCGCGCGCCGGGGTCGATAGCTATGCGGTTCAGGCGACCGCAGGGCAGAAGCGTGATTTTCGCGCACCCGAACGCAGAATTTGAAACGGAGCACGGGACTCGTTCCAGCGCTTCTCGGACCCGGATGTGCTGCGTGGCGATCCACCCTGGCATTAATCGTCCACTCAACATGGTCCGTTTACGTGATCCGTTTACACCGAAACGCTCCGGATGCCGCGATGCCGCGATGTCCGGGCCGTCGGACGATCCGGCCCGGCGCGAAATTGCTCTAACGCCGCGTTAACCATGGCGGTATAGGTCCAGTGGCATGGCGCTCAACGTCCTCACCCTCTCCACGCTCTTCCCGGACCTGAGCCGCCCGAATTTCGGCGTCTTCGTGGAGCGGCAGACGCGGGAGCTGGCCAGCCGGCCGGATGTGAACGTGACAGTCATCGCGCCCGTCGGCCTGCCGCCCGCCCCCTTTTCCGGCATGGGCCGGTACAAGGCGCTCAGCCACCTGCCGCAGGTCGAGCGGTGGCGCGACCTGACCGTCCATCGCCCGCGCTTCCCCATCATCCCGCGCATGAGCGGGCGGCTGAACGTGCTCAGCATGACCCGCGCGATCATGCCGCTGGTCCGGCGGCTGCATGCCGAGCAGCCCTTCGACGTCATCGACGCGAGCTTCTTCTACCCCGATGGCCCGGTGGGCGCGCGCATCGCCCGGGCCCTGGGCATCCCGCTGTCGATCAAGGCGCGGGGCGCCGACATCCATTATTGGGGCCGCCGCCCGGCAACGCGCCGCGCCGTGAAAAAGGCGGCCGATGCCGCCGCCGGCATGCTCGCCGTCTCGGGCGCGATGCGCCGCACGATGATCGAGCTGGGCATGGATGCGGACCGGATCGCCGTCCATTATACCGGCGTCGATCTCGACCGTTTCCACCCCGTCGACCGGGCCGAGGCCAAGGCCGCCTTCGGCCTTTCCGGGCCAGTGGTGCTGTGCGTGGGCGCGCTCATTCCGCGCAAGGGGCAGGAACTGCTGGTGCGCGCCCTGCCCGGCCTGCCGGGGGTGACGCTGATCCTGGCGGGACAAGGGCCGGACCGGCACATGCTGGGTGCGCTTGCCGCCCAGCTGGGCGTTGCCGGTCGGCTGGGCCTGCTCGGTGCGGTGCCGCATGACCATCTGCCGCCGCTCTATTCCGCCGCCGATGTGATGGCGTTGCCATCCTCCTCCGAAGGGCTCGCCAATGCCTGGGTGGAGGCGCTGGCCAGCGGCACGCCGGTCGTCACCTGCGACGTGGGTGGCGCGCGCGAATTGCTGGACAGGCCGGACGCGGGACATATCGTGGAGCGCAATGTCGAGGCCATCGCCACCGCCATCCGCGACCTCATCGCCGACCCGCCCGATCGCAACGCGATCCGCGAAACCGCGCTACGCTTTACCTGGACAGCCAATGGCGACGCGCTGGAAGCCCATCTGCGGAAGATCGCGGGGAAATAAGGCATCGTGCTCCTGCGAAGGCAGGAGCACGGGGGAGGCAGTTCAGAGCCCCATCAGGGCGCTGACGATCCAGCGTTCCTCCGCCCTCAGCACGCCCCAGGCACGGGCGGCGGCGCGGCTGTCCATCGGTTCGACGCCGATGCCCAGCCCTTCCAGCGCCCGGACGAAGGGGCGTGGCGGCTGGACCAGCGACGCGCCGGTGCCCAGCAGCAGAAATTCGGGCAAGCGTTCCAGCGCCAGCATGTTGCCGAGCGCATCGACGGTCAGTGTCTCCACCGTCGCGGGCACGGCGTCCCACGCCATGGCGCTGAGCGGCGTCAGCAGCAGGCCAGCGGGAAACACCGCATCGCGCACCCGGAAACCGCGGCCGGAAAAGCCGGTGACGAGCGGCCCGATCCCATCGTCGTCGCGATGCAGGCGGATGCCGCTACCGCCCCCGGATGGCGAGCCGGCGGGCCCGCCACGCAGATCGCCGATGGTCAGGGCGTCGCTCCATCGTTGCGGGTCATGCGCTCGGCCTGGGCGGCGATGCCCTTGCTCGCCTTCTTGTCGGTCAGCTGCGGCTTCAGGCCAAGGCTGATGAGCAGCGAGGAGGACACATAGACCGACGAATAGGTGCCCACGACAATGCCCAGCATCATTGCGGCGGTGAAGCCGCGCAGCACATGGCCGCCAAAGAGCAGCAACGCGCCCAGCGCCAGCATGATCGTCAGCGAGGTGATCACGGTGCGCGGCAGGGTTTCGTTGACGGACAGGTCGATCAGGCTCTTCATGTCCATCTTGCGATATTTGCGCATATTCTCGCGGATGCGGTCGTCGATCACCATCTTGTCGTTGATCGAATAGCCCACGATGGTCAGCACGGCGGCGACGATGTTGAGATCGAACTCCAGCCGCGTGATCGCAAAGAAGCCCAGCGTCATCAGCACGTCGTGCATGATCGCGACGAAGGTGGAGACGCCGAACTGCCATTCGTAACGGAACCAGGAGAAGATCGCGATGCCGATCACCGCCAGCATCACCGCGAGCACGCCGTTCTGGATCAGCTCGCCCGAAACCTTGCCCGACACCGCGTCATAGCGGCTGAACTTGGCGCCCGGGAAATCCTTTTCCAGCGCCTGCTGCACCTTGGTGACGACGGCGTTGGTCGCCCCGTCATCCGCACTTTGCGGCGCCGGCAGGCGGATCGAGACCGTCTTGGGATCACCGAACTGCTGCAGCGAGCTTTCGCCCACGCCCAGCCGGTCGATCGAGCTACGCACCTTCTCAAGATCGGGCGGGGTTGGGAAGCTTTCCTCGATCATCAGGCCGCCGACGAAATCGACACCCAGGTTGAGGCCCTGATGCGCGGTCGCGCCCACGGCGGCCACGGTCAGCAACGCGGTGAGCCCGAACGCCCATTTGCGCAGCGCGACGAAGCCGATATTGGTGTTGTCCGGCACGATGCGCAGCCGGCCCATGCGGATATCGGTCGGGCGCTGGTGCCGCAGCCAATAGGCCGCCAGCAGGCGAGTGAAGGTGACGGCGGTGAACACCGATGTCGCGATGCCGATCAGCAGCACGATGGCGAAGCCCTTGACCGGGCCGGAGCCCAGCGCGAGCATGATGCCGCCGGCGATGGCGTGGGTGACGTTCGCCTCGAAGATGGTGCGGCTGGCTTCCTTGTAGCCGAACTCGACCGACTGGACGACGCCCCTGCCCCGTCGGCGCTCCTCGCGGATACGCTCGTAGATGAGCACGTTGGCGTCGACCGCCGTGCCGATGGTCAACACGAAACCGGCGATACCGGGCAAGGTCAGCGTGGCGTTCAGGATGCCCATCACGCCAAGGATGACGAAGACGTTGATGACCACCGCGATATTCGCATAGACGCCGAAGCGGCCATAGCTCAGCAGCATGAAGATGATCACGCCACCGGCGGCGATCACCGATGCGAGGATGCCGGCATGGATCGAGTCCGCGCCGAGCTGCGGGCCGACGGTGCGTTCATCCACGACCTTCAGCGCGACGGGCAGCTTGCCCGATCGCAGCGCGATGGCAAGCTGGTTGGCGCTTTCCACGGTGAAGCTGCCGGAAATGGAGGCGGAACCGCCCAGGATCGGCTCGTTGATGTTCGGCGCCGACAGCACCTTGCCATCGAGCAGGATGGCGAAGGGACGGTTGACATTCTCCGTCGTCACCTTGCCGAACTTGCGGCCGCCCGAACCGTTGAAGCGGATGGAGACATTGGGCTGGTTGTTCTGCTGGTCGAAGCCCTGCTGCGCGTCGGCCAGCTCATCGCCCGAGACCATCACCTCCCGCTTGACCGCGATCACCGGCGGGCCGGCGGGGTTGCCGGGATAGGGCACGATCTCGCTGCCCACGGGCGCGCGGCCCTGCGCCAGTTCTGCGGGGTCGGCGGTATAGTCGACCAGCTTGAATTCCAGCTTGGCGGTCTGGCCGAGCAGGTCCTTCAGCGCCTTGGGGTCCTGGAGACCCGGCACCTGCACCAGGATGCGGTTGTCGCCCTGCCGCTGGATGGTGGGCTCGCGCGTGCCCATTTCGTCGATGCGCTTGCGGATGACTTCGGTCGCCACCTCCATCGCGCTGTCGACGGCGTTGGAAATGCCCGCCGCGGTCGGCGTGATGACGATGGTGGAACTGTTGACCACCTCCACATTGAAGTCGCGCTGGCCGGTCATCGCCGCGCCCTGCGTCAGCGTGCGGATGCGCTCGACGGCGGCGTCCACCTGCTGCGGGTTGCGCACCATGAAGCTGAGCTTGCCGTCGCGCCGGGAAATATCGCCGATGGCGATGCGCGGATCGGCCCGGCGCAGCTCGGTGCGGACCTGATCCTCCATATTGGTCAGGCGCTGGACGGCGATCTCGTCCGGGCTCGCTTCCAGCAGCAGATGGCTGCCGCCCGAAAGGTCGAGACCCAGGTTCACCTTGGTCCGCAGCGCCGAGGGCAGCTGCATGACCGTGCTCTCGGGCAGGAAGCTGGGCACGGCGCACAGCATGCCGAGCAGCAGCGGCAGGACGATCAGCAGGACTTTCCAGCGGGGGAAGCTCAGCATGGATATGGGCTCAGTCGTTGGCCGGGCGGGCGGTGGGATCGATGACGTCGGTCAGGGTGGACTTGACCGCCTTCACCTTCATGCCGGGCGCCAGCTCGACATCGGCGTAAGTCTCGTCCACGCGCACGACCTTGCCGACAAGGCCGCCGCCGGTGACGACCTGATCGCCCTTCTTCACGGCGTCGATCTTGGCCTTGTGCTCCTTCACGCGCTTCTGCTGCGGACGGATGAGCAGGAACCAGAAGACCACGAAGATCAGGGCCAGCGGCGCGATCTGGGCAATCAGGCTGACGCCGGAGGCCGATCCGCCAGCAGTCTGGGCAAGGGCTGGGGTTATAAGCATGGAAAAGCTTTCATATGTCCGGTGTTTCACAGGCGCAGCCGCCCATGGATCAAGCGCGGGCGGCTAACACAGGAACGGGCGCGGTGGCAACAGGATTAGGGCAATGTCATGCCCCGCAGCCGTCCCTTTTACGCCAGCCGCTCGATCATGGCGCGGGTGATGAGGCATATGCCACCCTCGCTGAGATGAAAACGCTCCGCATCATGCTCGGGATGATCGCCCACGATCAGCCCCGGCGGGATGATGACGCCGGAATCGAGCACGCAGCGATGCAGCCGCGCGCCCCGCCCGATCTGGCAATTGGGCAGGATCACGCTTTCGGTCACGGACGAGAAGCTGTGCGTGCGCACGCCCGAGAACAAAAGACTACGATGCAGAGAGGAACCGGAAACGATACAGCCCCCGGCGATCAGCGATGACGTGGCCGATCCGCGCCGGCCATCCTCATTATGCACGAACTTCGCCGGGGCCGTGACCTCGGCATAGGTCCAGAGCGGCCAGCTGGTGTCGTAGATGTCGAGCGGCGGCACAACATCGGTCAGGTCGATATTGGCCTGCCAATAGGCGTCTATGGTGCCGACATCGCGCCAATAGGCGCCCGTCTCGCTCTCCGCCCGCACGCAGCTGCTGGCGAAGCGGTGCGCCACCGCCTTCCCGTGCTCCACGATATAGGGGATGATGTCGCCGCCGAAATCCCGCTTGCTCCCGGGATTGGCGGCATCGCGGCGCAGATGGCCGGCGAGCACGCTGGTCCTGAACACATAGATGCCCATGGAGGCGAGCGCGGTGTCGGGCTGGCCGGGGATGGCGGGTGGATCGACCGGCTTTTCGACAAAGGCGGTGATGACGTCCTTCTCGTCCACCGCCATGATGCCGAAGCCGGACGCCTCCTTGCGCGGCACCTCCAGACAGCCGACGGTCACGTCCGCGCCGCTGTCCACATGCTGCTGGAGCATCAGCTCATAGTCCATCTTGTAGATGTGGTCGCCGGCCAGGATGACCATATATTCGGGCGCATAGGATTCGATGATGTCGAGATTCTGGAAGACCGCGTCGGCCGTCCCCTCATACCACTGGAATTCCGACACGCGCTGGCTGGCCGGCAGGATGTCGAAGCTCTCGTTGCGCTCGGTGCGGAAGAAGTTCCAGCCGCGCTGCAGGTGGCGGATCAGCGAATGCGCCTTGTACTGGGTGGCGACGCCGATGCGCCGGATGCCGCTGTTGAGCGCGTTGGACAGCGCGAAATCGATGATCCGCGCCTTGCCGCCGAAATGGACGGCGGGCTTCGCGCGCACATCGGTCAGTTCCGCCAGGCGGCTGCCACGCCCACCAGCCAGCACATAGGCCATCGCGTCACGCGCAAGGGGCTGGTGCCTGGTCGTCATCCTCAATCCTCCGATTCCAGCATGAGCGTGGCGAGCGGGGGGATGGTGACATGCGCCCACCCTTCCTCGTCAGCATCGACAAAGCCGTAATTGCCCGCGCCGCTGCCGCCATATTCGGCCGCGTCGCTGTTCAGTATCTCGCGCCAGCGGCCGCCCCTGGGCATGCGCAGGCGATAGCCATGGCGGTAGATGGGGGTGAAGTGGCTGATGACGACCACCGGCTTCGTTCCCGGTGCCCGGCGAATCCAGGCGAAGACGGAATCCTCCGCCGCGTCGACCAGCAGCCATTCGAAGCCCTGGATCTCGCAATCCCGGCCATGGAGCGCCGGGCGCGAACGATAGAGCCGGTTGAGATCGCCCACCAGCAACCGCACGCCGCGATGCGGCGCATGGTCCAGCAGGTGCCAGTCGAGCGCCCGTTCCTCGCTCCATTCCGCGCGCTGGGCGAATTCCTGCCCCATGAACAGCAGCTTCTTGCCAGGATAGCCCCACATCATCGCATAATAGGCACGCAGGGTCGCGAATTTCTGCCAGTCGTCGCCCGCCATCTTGTGCAGCAGCGACGCCTTGCCATGCACCACCTCGTCATGGCTGAGCGGCAGCACGAAATTCTCGGTAAAGGCATAGAGCAGGCCGAAGGTGATGTCGTCATGATGATGACAGCGATGCACGGGGTCGCGGGCCAGATAACGCAGCGTGTCGTGCATGAAGCCCATATTCCATTTGAAGCCGAAACCCAGCCCGCCGTCATACGCGGGGCGCGATACGCCGGGCCAGCTGGTCGATTCCTCGGCGATGGTGAAGGCGCCGCGATGCGCGCCATAGAGCGCGGCATTGGTGGTGCGCAGGAATTCCACCGCCTCCCAGTTCTCCCGCCCGCCCTGCGCATTGGGCAGCCATTCACCCTCTTTCCGGGAATAATCGAGATACAGCATCGAGGCGACGGCATCGACCCGCAGCGCATCGACATGATAGCGCTCGGCCCAGAACAGCGCATTGTTGACGAGGAAGGAGGAGACTTCCCGCCGACCGAAATTGTAGATCGCGGTGTTCCAGTCCGGGTGGAAGCCCTTGCGCGGGTCTTCATGCTCGTAGAGCGCGGTGCCGTCGAAACGCGCCAAACCATGGGCATCGGTTGGGAAATGCGCAGGCACCCAATCGAGGATGATGCCGATGCCGGCCCGGTGGGCACCGTCCACGAAGCGCGCAAACCCCTCCGGCTCCCCGAAACGCGCCGACGGCGCATAGAGCCCCGTCGTCTGATAGCCCCAGCTCGGATCATAGGGATGCTCGCTGATCGGCATGAATTCGATATGGGTGAAGCCCATGTCGACCACATAGGGGATCAGCCGGTCGGCCAGCGCATCCCAGCCGAGGAACCCGCCATGCTCGTCGCGCTGCCATGACCCGGCATGGACTTCATAGATCGCCATGGGCTGGCGGCGCGGATCGGCGGCGCGCCAGAAGGCGCGATGGGCCTCGTCCTCCCAGTCATGATCTAGCGGCGGCGCGACGATGGAGGCGGTGGCGGGGCGCAATTCCGACCGGAAGGCGAAGGGATCGGCCTTGAGCGGCAGGGTCTCGCCATCCGGCCCGACGATCTCGAACTTGTAATGGGCGCCTGCCGCGACGCCGGGCAGGAAGATTTCCCAGATGCCGGTGTCGCGCCGCAACCGCATCGCCGCACGCCGCCCGTCCCACAGGTTGAAATCGCCCACCACCGACACGCGCCGGGCATTGGGCGCCCAGACGGCGAAATGCGTGCCCTCCACGCCTTCATGGGCCATGACATGCGCGCCCAGCCGGTCGAACAGGCGCAGATGCGATCCCTCGCCGATGAAATAATCGTCCATCGGCCCCAGCACCGGGCCGAAGCTGTAGGGATCGACCATCTCGAACCGGGCGCCATCGGCATAGGTCGCGACATAACGCAGCGGCTGGCGCTCGCGGACGGATACCGGCCCGGCGAACAGCCCGTCGGGGTGCAGCCGCGCCAGCGTCCCCACGGCCTTGCCCGCAAGCGTCTGCGCCGTCACCTGCTGCGCGCCGGGCAGCAGCGCGCGCGCGACCATGCCCTTCCCGGCCGGGTGTACCCCCAGCCAGGCAAAGGGATCGTCTTCCCGCCCCCGGACCAGTCTTTCGATCAGGTCCGGGCTCAGATCACCCACATGCCGTCCAATGTCACGGAATTACCTTCCAGATCTCTCTCGCATATTCCCTGATGGTCCGGTCCGAAGAGAACCAGCCCATGCGGGCCACATTATAGATTGCCTTGGACGCCCAGGCGGCGCCATCGTTCCACAAAGCATCGACATCACGCTGGGTCGCGGCATAGCTGTCGAAATCGGCCGCGACCATGAACCAGTCATGATCGTAGAGCCCGTCGACCAGCCCGGCATAGCGATCCCGGTCGCCGGGCGAGAACACGCCCGAGCGGATCGCGGTCAGCGCCTGCGACAGTTCCACGCTGCCCTCGATGATCTTGCGCGGCTCATAGCCTTCCGCCCGGCGGGCGTTCACCTCGTCAGCGGTCAGCCCGAAGATGAAGATATTCTCCGCCCCCACATGGTCGCGCATCTCCACATTGGCGCCGTCCAGCGTGCCGATGGTGAGCGCGCCGTTGACCGCGAATTTCATGTTGCCGGTGCCCGACGCCTCCATGCCGGCGGTCGAAATCTGTTCGGACAGGTCCGCCGCCGGGATCATCACCTCGGCGAGCGAGACATTGTAATTGGGCACGAACTGCACCTTCAGCAGCCCCTGCACCGCCGGATCATGGTTGATGACGCGGGCGACATCATTGGCCAGCTTTATGATCAGCTTGGCATTGTGATAGCTGGACGCCGCCTTGCCGCCGAACAGCTTCACCCGCGGCACCCAGTCGCGCTCGGGGTGCGAGCGGATCTGGTCGTAGAGCGACACCGCCTCGATGATGTTGAGCAGCTGGCGCTTATATTCGTGGATGCGCTTGATCTGGATGTCGAACAACGATGCCGGGTCGATCCGCGCGTTCAGCCGCTGGCGCAGCAGGTTGGAGAGCGCCACCTTGTTCTCGCGCTTCACCTCGCGGAATTTTTCCTGGAAGGCGGCGTCATGCGCAAAGCCGTCCAGATCGCGCAGCGCCTCGGCATCGTCCATGAAGCGGTCGCCGATCGCCTCGCGGATCAGCGCGAACAGGCCCGGATTGCACTGCATCAGCCAGCGGCGGAAGGTGACGCCATTGGTCTTGTTATTGATGCGATCGGGATAGAGGCTGTGCAGATCGGCGAACACCGTCTGCTTCATAAGGTCGGTATGCAGCGCGGAGACGCCATTGATGCTGTGCGACCCGCAAAAGGCGAGATTGCCCATGCGCAGGCGCCGCTCCCCGCCCTCGTCGATCAGCGAGATGGCGGAGATCGCGCCATCGCCCAGGCCCTTGCGCCGCGCCTCGGCCAGCAGGCGGCTGTTCACCGCATAGACGATCTGCATGTGCCGGGGCAGCAGCCGTTCGAACAGCGGCACCGGCCAGCTTTCCAGAGCCTCTGGCAACAGCGTGTGGTTGGTGTAGCTGAAGGTGCGGCGGGTGATGTCCCATGACTCATCGAAATCCAGGCCATGCTCGTCCAGCAACAGGCGCATCAACTCGGCGACAGCCACCGCCGGATGGGTATCGTTGAGCTGGATCGCGGCCTTGTCCGGCAATGTCCGGATGTCCTGGAAATACTGGATGTGGCGGCGCACGATGTCCTGCAGGGACGCGGAGGAGAAGAAATATTCCTGCCGCAGCCGCAGTTCCTGCCCGGCGGGCGAGCTGTCGGCGGGGTAGAGCACGCGGGTCAGCGCCTCCGCCTTGTTGCTTTCCGCCAGCGCGCCCAGATGGTCGCCGGCGTTGAACTTGTCGAGCAGGATCGGGTCGATCGGCTGCGCCGTCCACAGCCGCAGTGTGTTGACCCGCCTGCCCCGCCAGCCCGCGATCGGCGTGTCATAGGGGGTCGCGATCACGCGTTCGGCCGGCTTCCAGTGCATCTGGTGCGGGTGCGCGTCCTCATCGTCGGCCGGATCGACAAGGCCGCCGAAGCCGATCTCATAGCTCGCCTCGCGCCGCTCGAATTCCCAGGGATTGCCGTGGGTCAGCCAGGTTTCGGGCAGCTCCACCTGCCAGCCGTCGGAAATCTCCTGCCGGAACATGCCGTTCACATAGCGGATGCCATAGCCATAGGCGGGCACATCCACCGTCGCCATGCTCTCCATGAAGCAGGCGGCAAGGCGCCCCAGGCCGCCATTGCCCAGCGCGGCATCGGGTTCCAGCTCGGCGATGATGTCGATTTCCACGCCCAGCGAGGACAGCGCCTCGCTCATTTCATCGAGCAGTTCCATGTTGGACACCGCATCGCGCATCAACCGGCCGATCAGGAATTCAAGGCTGAGATAATAGACCCGCCGCCCCTCCTCCTCATAGGTTCGATGCGTGGAATCGATCCACGCGTCGATCACCCGGTCGCGGATGGAGAGGATGACGGCGTGCAGCCAGTCATGCGGCTTGGCGGCGGCGGCATCCTTGCCGATGCGATAGGTCAGCCGCTCGACGATCTCGCTCGCCAGGGTCTCGGGGTCGGACTGTCGCGGCGCCGGCCGTGGCAGGCTGGTCTGGCTGTTGCGGTTCATCCCCGAATCCCCCTGAATAGGCAGTCGACAAGGATTGCACGAGCGCCACCGGCATCACAACAGCCTTTCCACGAAAACCGCGGCACACGGCCCCGCCCATGCGCCCTTCGGGCATCGCCGCGCCCGCATCGTACCGCCCGCTCCATACCGCCCTCCATACCGATCGTTCGATTTACTGATGACGCAGCCCGCCTTGCTTGATAAGCCACCGCCATGGCACGGGCAGAAACAGGCACGGCGCATAAGGAGGGGACGAAGCGCTATCGCGAAAAGCGCGACAGGATCGTCGACGCCGCATGTGAGCTGATCAACGAAACCGGCGCGCTCGGCATGACGCTCGCCGATGTCGCCCGCCGCGTCGGGCTGAACACGACCAGCGTCACCTATTATTTCCGCCGCAAGGATCAGCTGGCGCTCGCCTGCTACCATGCCGCCCTCAATCGCTTCGAGGGCTTCGTGGCGCAGGCCGAGGACAAGCGCGGATCGCGCGCGGCCATCACCGCCTTCATCGCCGCCGCCTTCGCCGATCTTGAGGCGGTCTATGCGGGGGACCGCGCGCCCATCGCCCTGCTCTCGGAATTGCGCACGCTGGAGGGTGAGGCCCATGCCGAGGCGATGTCGCGCTACCAGGCCCTGTTCCGCCGACTGCGCGCGACACTGGGTGCCGACGGGAAACCGGACGCCCATGCCCGGCTGACCGCCCGCACTTTCGTGCTGCTGGAAACCATCTTCTGGCTGCCCTTCTGGATCGACCGCTACGATCCGTCGGATTTCCCCAGGGTGCAGGCGCGGATGACGGACCTGCTGCTGTGGGGCATCGCCGCGCCGGGCATGCGCTGGAGCGCGCTGCCAGATGTCCCGGCAGAACCATTGCCGGAGGAAGCCATCGCCATCGGCCAGGAACAGTTCCTGCAGGCGGCGACGCGCCTCATCAACGAAAAGGGTTATCAGGGGGCGTCGGTCGACCGCATCGCGTCGGAGATCAACGTCACCAAGGGCAGCTTCTACCATCATCTGGATACGAAGGACGATCTGGTCCTCGCCTGTTTCAGCCGCAGTTTCGATGCGATCACCCGGGCGCAGGTGGACGTGCGCGGCATCCGGCACTGGGACAGGCTGTGCGCCTCCATCGACCGCTTGCTGCGGCTGCAGTTCAGCGCCGGATCGCCCTTGCTGCGATCCACCGCGCTGCAGGTGCTCCCGCAGCCGGTGCGCGCTTCCATCGTGGCGCAATCCAACCGGCTCGCCCGCCGCTATGCCGGGATGATCTCCGACGGGGTCGCCGATGGCTCGATCCGCGCCGTCGATCCGCTGATTGCCGCGCAGAATGTGCTCGCGACCGTCAATGCCGCGTGCGACATGCGCTGGTGGGCGGCGCGGCTGTCGCTGGACGATGCCGTCGCCTTTTATGGATCGACCCTTGCCTTTGGGCTGATGAGCGACGATTGAAGCCTCCTCATGACAGATGTCCCATCCGGCGCGGCTGCGCGTCGGCGGGCGGCCAATGAAACCGAACGAATGCCAAGCGGACTGGAAGCGATATTTCTGGAACAACGCGCGATGCTGCTCCGCTTCCTGCGGGCGCGTGGCGCGGCGGACAGTGCCGAGGACCTGCTGCAGGAGATGTGGCTGAAGGTCAGCGGCCGCCCGGACGGCCCCATCGCGGACCCGGTGCCCTATCTGTACCGCATGGCCAACAACCTGATGCTGGACCGCTACCGCTCCGCCACCCGGCGCGAACGGCGCGAGCAGGACTGGAATGAGGGCATGACGGGCGCCACCGCCGGGGTGATGGCCGAACGCGATCCCGCCCCCGCCGCGGACGAGCAGATGATCGCCGCGGAAAGGCTGCAACGGGCGCAGGCCGCGCTCGCCGCGCTTGGGGCCCGTGTGGAAACGGTCTTCCGCCGGTTCCGCATGGAGGGCGTCGGCCAGCGGGACATTGCGCAGGAACTGGGCGTCAGCCTGACGACGGTGGAGAAAGATCTGCAAAAGGCCTATCGGGCGATGACGGCGCTGCGCCAAGATTTCGATACGGAAGACCGGTGATGGCGGCGTCTGACCCTTCAGGGGTAATGGAACGATGATCGGCGCAACGGCCATGACAGAGGAGGCAGCACTTGCCTGGGTGATCCGCGTCCGCGATCCGGACTTTGCGGACTGGGAAGCCTTTACCCGATGGCTGGAGGGCGATCCGGCCCACGCCCGGGCCTATGACCGGCTGGCGGCGATCGACGCCGATCTGCCCGCCGCCCTGCCCCATGCCAGCCCCGCGCGCCATCCCGCGCCCGTCATCCCCGCAAACGACCAGGACGCGCCGCCGCGCCGCTGGCGCTGGGTCGCGGGCGGAGGCATCGCCGCCGTCGCAGCCGCGCTGGTCGCCTTTGTCGCCATTCCCCGCGCCGATCCCTACAGCGTCGCCACCGCGCCCGGCCAGACCCGCGAGATCGCGCTGGCCGACGGCACGAAGATCGTGCTGAACGGCGGCACGACAGTGCGGCTCGACCATGCCCGTCCACGCCTGGCCGCCCTGGAAAAGGGGGAAGCGCTGTTCACCGTGACACATGATCCGCGCGATCCCTTCCGCGTGCAGGTGGGCGACGCGGTGTTCGAGGATGTCGGCACCGTCTTCAACATCAGCCATGCCGGCGGGATGACGCGCATCGGCGTGTCCGAAGGCGCCGTGGTCTATAATCCGCAGGCGGAGGCCATCGCCCTGCCCGCCGGCCGCGGCCTCACCGCGCGCGATGCCGACGGCACCGTCCAGCTCGCCGCCGTCGCGCCCGATGCCGTCGGCAGCTGGCGCACGGGCCGGCTCACCTATAACAATGCCCCCATGGACGAGATCGCCGCCGATATCGCGCGCAGCCTGGGCGTGCCGGTGCGCGCGGCCCCCGGGGTCGCGACGATGCACTTTACCGGCACGATCCTGATCGACCGCGATGCCGGGCACTTCTTCGCCCGTGCCGCGCCGCTGCTGGGCGTCAGCGCGCGCCGGCGGGACGGCGCATGGATGCTGGAGCCACAGGATGCCGCGCCGCGGTGACATCATCCTGAAAGCCTGCGTCGGTCCCCTGCTGCTGATCGCCCTTCCCGCAGGCCTTGCCCAGGCCGCCGGGGCAGCACAGCCAACCGAAAGACAGGCGGTCGACGTGCCGGCCGGCAGGCTGGGCGACGCCATCGTGCTGCTTGCCCGGCAGACCGGCAGCAATATCGGCACCACCGATCCCGCCGTCGCGGCCCTGCCCATCCGCGCGATCAGGGGCCGCATGAGCGCCGGCGACGCGCTCGATCGCCTGCTTTCAGGCAGCGGCGCCCGCGCGGAGCGGATCGACGCGCGGACATGGCGCATCGTCGCGCGTCGCGCGCCGGTCCAGCGCCCCTCGCCGGCCCCCGCCCCCCGCGCCATGCCGGCGCCCGCCATCCTGGACGAGGCCGACGACAGCGAGGTGATCGTCACCGCCGCCAAGCGCCCGATGCCGCTCGCCCGCTATGCCGGCACGATCGAGATGCTGTCGGACGCCTTCCCCGCCGCCGACGCCGCCAGCGGCACGGCGGCGTTGCTGGGCCGGGTGTCGGCGATCAGCTCCACCCATGTCGGCGCGGGCCGCAACAAGCTGTTCATCCGCGCCATCGCCGATTCCGGCTTTTCCGGGCCGACACAGGCGACGACGGGCCAGTATCTGAACGACATGCGCCTCAACTATGCGACGCCCGACCCGGACCTGCGCCTGTATGACATCGCCGGGGTCGAGGTGCTGGAGGGGCCGCAAGGCACGCTTTATGGCGCGGGATCGCTGGGCGGCATCATCCGCCTCGTCCCCAATGCGCCCAATGCGACGCGCGCCTCCGCCGAGGTCAGCGCAGGCGTTTCCGCCACCCAGCATGGCGAGCCGGGCGGCGACCTTGCCGCCACCATCAACCTGCCGCTGGTCGCCGACGTGCTGGCGGTGCGCGCCGTGGGCTATGGCGTGCGCGAGGGGGGCTATATCGACGACAGCCTGCGCGCCCTCGATGACATCAACCGCACCAATATCGCCGGCGGCCGCCTTTCCCTGCGCTACACGCCCGGAACGGACTGGACCATCGACCTGACCGGCCTCTACCAGTCGATCCGCTATGACGACGCGCAATATGCCAGCCGCAGCGCCGGCGAACTGACCCGCGCCAGCCCCTTCGCCGAAAATGGCGGCAGCGACTATTGGCTGGGCAATGTCCGCGCGGAGCGGCGCTGGGACGACCTCACGCTCGTCACCTCGGCCGGCATCGTCGGGCAGAAACTGTCCGAACGCTATGACGCGTCGGAGCCCGGCGGCCCGCCCGAGCTGCTGCATCAGCGCAACGACACGCGCATGTTTTCCACCGAAACCCGCCTCAGCCGCGATCTGCATGACGGCATCGGCTGGCTGGTGGGCTTCAGCTATCTCGACAGCCGGTCGGACATCAACCGCACGCTCGGCCCGCCGGGCGCGCCCGCGCCATCGGCCGGGGTCCGCAACGAGCAGCGCGAATGGACGGCCTTTGGCGAAACCTCGATCGAGCTGCGCCCCGGCCTGGTCGCGACCGCCGGCGGCAGGCTGACCCGCAGCACATTGAGCGGCACGTCGAAAGGGCCGCTGCCGCTTATGCTCGCCGTGACGGACGTGGCCCGCGCGGTGGCCGCCTCCAACCGCCATGAAACGATCTTCCTGCCCTCCTTCGCGCTGTTGTCCGACGCGCTGCCGAACACGACGATGTTCCTGCGCTTCCAGCAGGGATTTCGCCCCGGCGGGCTTTCGATCGACGATTATCGCGCCCAGAGCTATCGCAACGATCGCACGACGACGGTGGAAGCGGGCATCCGCCATGGCCTGCCCGGCATCGACCCGGTGGCCGTTTCGGGCAGCATCGCCTGGACCGACTGGCAGGATATCCAGGCCGACCTGATCGACCGGCGCGGCCTGCCGACCACGGTCAACATCGGCGACGGGCGCATCTACACCGCCGAAGCGCGGCTGACGCTGCACCCGATCGCCGGCTTCACGGTCGACGGGTCCATCATCTACAATGACAGCCGCCTCAGCCGCCCGGAAAGCTTCGTGCGGCTGCTCAGCTTTGCCGGCGAAAAGCTGACCCTGCCCAATGTCGCGGCGCTGGGCGGACGGCTGGCGGCGGACTACCGGCTGGTGCTGGGCGACGGATCGCTGCTGCGCCTGTCGGCCAATGCGCGCTATGTCGGCTCCTCCCGCCTGGGCGTGGGGCCGCGGGTGGGCACCCGCCAGGGCGACTATGTCGATACCGGCATCACCGCGGCATTGTCACGCGGGCAATGGCGGCTGTCGCTGGGCATGACGAATATCGCCGACGCCGCCGGCAACCGTTTCGCACTGGGCACGCCGTTCGATCTTTCCGGCGACGACTACACCCCCATGCGCCCTCGCACCGTCCGCCTGGGCATGGATTTCGCCTTCTAAGGGTTGTAGGGATTTAGGGTTCCCATTTTGTTGGAGTTGTGATTCACACTCCGGATGTAACGCTTTGTATTGACGGACGCCCAATGGGCGAAGATGGAACCGCATTGCTTGGGTAAGCCGACAGACCCCGGGCGCAGCGGGACTAACAATCGACTGTTCATGGAAGCGGTGTTGTGGAT